>JANOIR010000316.1:0-16723 GCA_031407765.1 Vicinamibacteraceae bacterium | reverse complement strand
CTCGCCTCGCCGCCGTGGTCGCGGCCACCGTCGCCGCCCTCGTGTCGGTGGCGCCGCCCGCCGCCGCGCAGGCCCCTGGAGCCGGTCAGTCTGCCGGCCAGTCTGCCGGTCAGCCCGCCGCCCCTCGCCGTCCGGCCTCCGCCGTCGCCGGCCAGAACGCCGACGTGTGCCGCAACATGCCCACCCACGCCGCGCTCAAGGCCGCGCTCGTCGCCGCGACGCAAGCCGAGACCAGTGGCCTGAACAACCACATGTGGGCGACGATCGTGAACCGCGACGGGGTCGTCTGCACGGTCGCCTTCTCGGGCACCGATCGCGGGGCCCAGTGGCCGGGCAGCCGCGTCATTTCGGCACAGAAGGCCAACACCGCCAACGCCTTCAGCCTCGATGCCTCGTCGTCGTCGAACGGATCCGGCCAGGCCAAGGGTCTGGCCCTGTCGACCGCCAACCTGTACTCCGCCGTCCAGCCGGGCGGCAGCCTCTACGGCCTGCAGCACAGCAACCCGGTCGCTACCGACGCCGCCTACGCGTCGCTCTCGGCCCAGTACGGCACGGCGCACGATCCGCTGGCCGGCAAGAAGGTCGGCGGCGTGAACGTGTTCGGCGGCGGCCTGGGACTCTACGCCAGCGGCGGCCGGCTGGTCGGCGGCGTCGGCGTCAGCGGCGACACGTCGTGCGCCGACCACAACATCGCGTGGCGGGTGCGGCAGGCGCTGGACCTGGACTTCCTCGCCGGCGTAGGCGGGGTCAGCGGCGACACGACGCGCCCGGACAACATCGTGTTCGACATCACCGACAATGCGGCCGGCGGCACCGGTGTCAGCAAGGGCGGATTCGGTCATCCGAAGTGCCTGAACACCGGCGATCTGTCGACGCTGCCCGCGGTCCGCTGACGCGTCCGGCGGGCGAGGCCGGCGGCGCCCGGGCCCGGGGACTTGCCCTGTCCGTCGCGATCGCCGCGTCGATCGCCTTGATCGCGGCGGCGCCGGCGATCGGCAGCGCCCGCTCGGCGCTGCGCGCAGCCTTTCCTGCCACGTTCAGCCGCCTGATCGAAGGCGGCCTGGTGCTGATCGCCTCGGCCACCGTCGCCGCGGCACTCGCCCGCGTTCGGACGCGCCGGCCCCTGCGCTACGGCGCGCTGGCGGCGGCGCTGGCGATCGCCTGGGCCTACTCGGCGGCCACCGGCAGCGCCGATCCGGCCATCCGCGCCGTCGAGCGCGTCCACTTCGTCGTGTTCGGCCTGATTGCCTGGCTCTTCCTGCGGGTCTGGCGCGCTCGGCTCGACGCCTCGGCGATCGTGGCGCCGTTCCTCGCCGCCTTCGTCGCCGGCGTCGGCGACGAAGCGTTCCAGTGGTTCCTGCCGGCTCGGGTCGGCGAGCTCGCCGACGTCGCGCTGAACGCCGTCGCGATCGGCTGCGGCCTGCTGGCCGGCGCCGCGATCACGCCGCCGGCCGATCTCGGTGGCCGCTGGCACGGTACATCGATCCGGCTCGTCGCGCGGCTGCTCGCCCTCACGGCCGTCGCGCTCGCCGCCTTCGTCCACCTCGTGCATCTGGGCCATCGGCTCGAGGTGCCCGGCATCGGTACATTCGACTCGCGCTATACCGCCCTGGCACTGACCGAGCTCGACGACCTGCGCGGCGAGACGTGGCGCCACAGTCCGCCGCTCGTGCGGCCGCCGCGCTTCTCGCGCGAGGATCAGTACATGACCGAAGGGCTGCAGCACGTGCAGGCGCGCAACGATGCGTGGGCACGCGGCGACGCGCTTACGGCCTGGCGCGAGAACGCGATCCTCGAGCGCCTCTTCGGATCGGTCCTCGACACGCCGTCCTACGTCGCGCGCACCGGGCATCGTTGGAGCGCGGCGCACCGCGCCGAGGCCGAGCGGCGGACGGCCGGCAGCGAGGCGCGCGGCTATGCCAGCCGGGCCTTCCCGTATCCGATCTTCGACTGGCCGCCGATTGCCGTGTGGCTGATCGCGCTCGGCGCCGCCGCAGCGCTGTGGATCGCCGGCGATCGCGCGGCGTCCGGCCGGACGGCCACCCTCGATTGACACGCGGCCCCGGTCGCGGGACACACTGTCGCCCATGCTCACCACGCTGCTCGCAGCGGCCGCCCTCGCGGCCGGGACGGCGGACACGCGTCCGGCCGCGGTCACGCCGCCCAACGTCAACATCCCGCTGTGGGCGCCGGGCCAGGTCCCGCTGGCGCAGGGCGATGGCCCGCTCGACGCGCCGTTCCTCACGACGTTCCTGCCGCCGGAAGGCCAGCGCAACGGCGCGGCGGTGATCATCGCGCCCGGCGGCGCCAACATCATGCTGATGCACGGCGGCGAAGGCCTCGAAGTCGCCGAGCAGCTGAACGCCTGGGGGATCACGGCGTTCGTGCTCACCTACCGACTGTCGCCCCGCTACAACGACGAGGCGCGGACGCTCGACGGGCAACGCGCGATGCAGCTGGTGCGGACCCGCGCCGCGGAGTGGAAGCTCGATCCGGCGCGCCTCGGCTTCGCCGGCTTCTCGGCCGGGTCGGCGCTCGGCCGGCTCGTCGCCGCGAGCGCCAGGGCCGGCGATTCGACCGCCGCCGATCCGCTGGCGCGAGTGTCGTCGCGCCCCGACTTCCTGGTGCTGGTCTACAGCGCCGGCCGCGCCACCTCGGGCGAGGATCTGAAGACGTTCCCGCCGACCTTCCTGACCTGTGCGGCCAAGGACACCGGCCCGGCCAACGGATCCGCCGAGCTGTTCGTCGCCTTGAACAAAGCCGGCGCCACCGCCGAGATCCACATCTACCAGCAGGGCCGCCACGGCTACGGCGCGGCGCTGCGCAGCCCGGAGTTCTCGCCCTGGATGCCGGCGCTGCGGCACTTCCTGGTGCGCGCCGGGTTCGTGCCGGAGGGCCGCTCGTGAAGACTCCGGCGATCCTGATCACCGTCGCCGCGGTCGCCGCGACGATCGCCGTCGCGCGCCAACCGCGGCTGGGCGCACAGGCAGCCGCGGCGTCGACCCGGCCCGCGGCCTCGATCGCCAAAACCGTCGACGACGGCTACGGCGTCTTCGTCCACGTGCCCGCCGGCGCGTTCACGATGGGCGACACGTTCGGCGACGGCGACGCGCGCGAACGCCCGGTCCACACCGTCGAGCTCGATGCGTTCTATATCGGCAAGTACGAAGTAACCAACGCGCAGTGGCGGCGTTTCCGGGACGATGCGGGCTACGACGATCCGGCCATGTGGCCCGATGGCCGGGTCATGCCCAAGACGCAGATTCCCTACTGGACGCAGGCCCAGAATCACGGCGGCGGCACGCCCGAGAGCGACGACTACCCTGTCCTCGGCGTCAACTGGGATGGCGCGACTGCCTACTGCCGCTGGCTGAGCGGGAAGACCGGCAAGCGCTATCGCCTGCCGACCGAGGCCGAGTGGGAGAAGGCGGCGCGCGGCACCGATCGCCGCCGCTTCCCCTGGGGCAACGACATCGATCGGACCCGCGCCAACTACGCCGGTGCGCAGACCTTCGACACCGGACGTCCGGTCGGCTTCTACGACGGATCCGTGCGCGGCGAGCTGCGCACGCAGCCGAACGCCTCGGCCTACGGCGCCTTCGACATGGCGGGCAACGTCATGGAGTGGTGCCAGGACTGGTACGCCCGCGACTACTACCGCGTGTCGCCGCGGCGCAACCCGGCGGGACCGGAGGCCGGCGCGTATCGCGTCCTGCGCGGCGGGACGTTCTTCATGGATCCGCTGGACCTGCGGACCTACGCCCGCCATGCCGGCTGGCCGTCGGTCCAGACGCACCGCATGGTCGGCTTCCGTCCGGTCCGACTCCCCTGACAGCTCGGCGACTCCGGAGTCGTCCGTCGTTTCGACTCCGGAGTCGTCCGTCGTTTCGATTCCGTCGTTTCGACTCCGGAGTCGGCCGGGCCCCGGAGTCGGCCGGGCCTCCGCGGTAAACGGACGACCTGCCGGCGAGGTAACACCACGTTGCGGGTGCTTTCGGCCGCTTCAGGCCGTTTACGTCCGTCAAGGAGGATCGCATGCGCGTCCGCTCACTCGGCGCTCTGCTGCTCACGGCTGGTCTGGCGGCCTCGCTCTCTGGCACACCGTCGGCTCGCGCCGTCGTTACTGCCGCCGACGCCGGCGCGGCGCCGACGTCCCTCGGCGCCCTGACCTTCGGCCCCGGCAACGTCCTGTTCGCCGCGGATCCGCAGGGCGCGGCCATTTATGCCTTCGAGCTCGCCACGGCCTCGGGCGCGCCGGGCGCGGCCGACGTGCCCGATCTGGACAAGAAAATTGCGGCGGTCCTCGGCACCGACGCCGCCCAGGTGACGATCACCGACCTCGCGGTGCACCCGACGTCGCGCCACGTCTACCTGGCCGCGATGCGCGGCACCGGCGCGTCGGCGGCCCCCGCGCTGCTCCGGCTCGACGGCGCCGGCCGCCTCGAAGTCGTTGCGCTCAACGGGCTGAAGTACACCTCGGTGGCGCTTCCCAACGCCCCGGTCGCCAACCCGCAGGCGCGACGCGATCCGCGCGCGGCGTCGATCACCGACATGGCCTTCGACAACGGTCAACTGATCGTCGCCGGCCTCTCGAACGAGGAGTTCTCGTCGAAGCTGCGCGCGGTGAAATACCCGTTCTCGACGGTCGATCCGGGCACCAGCGTCGAGATCTACCATGGCAACCACGGCGCCGTGGAAACGCGCTCGCCCGTCTACGCGTTCGTGCCCTACGCGGTCGGCGGCACCAAGCAGATCGTCGCCGGCTACCTATGCACGCCGCTCGTCACCTTCCCGATGGCCAGCCTCACGGCGGCGACGGCGGGCAGCAAGGTGCGCGGCACGACCATCGCCGAGCTGGGCAGCGGCAATCGGCCGATCGACATGATCGTCTACGCGCGCGGCGGCCAGGACTACCTCCTGATGTCGAACACGAGCCGCGGCGTGATGAAGATTCCGACCGCCTCGTTCGGCACCGCGACGGGCATCACGGCCAAGGTGCCCGAGGGCACCGCGGGCGTGCCGTTCGAAACGCTCGCCGACCTCAAGGGCGTCGAGCACCTCGACAAAGTCGGCAGCGACAAGGTCGCCGTCCTCGCCAAGGCCGACACCGGCGTGTCGCTGCGGACGATCCCGCTGCCGTAGCTAGCCCCCGGCTGCATAATCGGTCCGTGCCGGCACTCGCCCACGGCCGAGCTCGTGCTTTCTGTGTCTGCGCGGCGGCGCTCGTCGCCGTCGCGCTCTCCGCGTCGTGCCGCCGCGCCGCGGCGGCACCCGAGCCACTCGCCGTCGCGCTGGTCACGCCACCGGGCGCGACGCACCCCACCCTCGACCTGACCGGCTTCACCGACGACGAGCGCGCCGCGCTGCAGGGCGAGGTGCCCATAGCGGTCTGGGAAGGCCTCCTGCGCGTCAGCGTGCAGGCCGCCAACCCCGAAGCGCCACCGCCGCCGGTCGCCGGCCGCTACAGCGTCACCGATCGCGGAGTGCGCTTCACGCCGGCCTTCCCGTTCCAGCCGGGACGCCGCTACGACGTCCACGCCGATCTCGGGCGCTTCCGCCAGGGCCGGCCGCACACGCTCGCCACGACAGTCGCGTTGCCTCGCGGCGCGACGCCTGCCGCCGAGGCGCGCGTCGTCGGCGTCTCCCCCGCCGGCGCAACGGTGCCCGAGAACCTGCTCCGGTTCTACATCTGGTTCTCGGCACCGATGTCACGCGAGGCCGGCCTGCCGCACGTGACACTGACCGACGAGCGCACCGGCGTCGTCACGGACGCCTTCCTGCCCGTCGACGGCGGCTTCTGGAACCATGACTTCACGCGCTACACGCTCTTCTTCGATCCCGGGCGCGTGAAGGTCGGCATCCTCCCGAACCAGCGGATGGGGCGTCCGCTGATCTCAGGCCATCGCTACCGGCTGGCGATCGCGACCACCTGGCGCGATGCACAGGGCGCGCCGCTGGTCGAGCCGTTCGAGCACCACTTCGCCGCCGGCAAGGCCGCCACGGCGCCGCTCGACCTCGACACCTGGCAGATCACGGCGCCGCCGGCCGGGACGCGCGAGCCGCTCGTGCTGCGCACGCCGGCGCCGCTCGATCACGCCATCGCGCTGCGCGCCGTCGGCATCATGTCGGCCGGCGAGGAGATCGACGGCGATATCTCGCTGGATGCAACCGACACGCGCTGGCAGCTGGTGCCGCGGAAGCCGTGGCGCGCCGGCACCTACAGCGTCATCGCGCTCGAGACGCTGGAGGATCCCGCCGGCAACCGGCCCGGTCGGGCGTTCGAGGTACCGATCGACGACCGGGCGACGCCGGCGGCGCCGCGTCTGCTGCGGCCGTTCACGATCGCCCCACCGTCATAGCGGCCTGTCCGTGGGGTTCGCGACTGCCACCCGCCCTCGCGAGGCGGACCCGGCGAGCCCAGGACGGCGATCCCTGGACGCCGATCACCGCGCCGGCGGCAACCGCGCCGACGGCGATCCCGGCGACGACGTCCGACACGTAGTGGTAGCCGTCGTAGACGGCGCCACATCCCATGAGCACGACCAGCAGCGTCAGGACGGCGCCGAGCCGCGGCGCGTGGCGCCAGGCGAAGACCAGCGGCGGCAGCGCGCCGGCGACGTGCGCGCTCGGGAACGCGTTGCCGTGCACGCCGGCTGTCTGGACGAGCAACACCAACGCGTGGAACGGGCCGCTCGCGATGGGCGGCCCGGCGAGATGCCGCAGCGTATGCGCCGGCCCTTCCATCGGCCACACGAGGAACACCAAGTAGCAGAACATGTAGGCCAGGACCGTCGCCGCCATGACGCCACGGAACGGCGCTTCCAGACCGCGGCGGCGCAGCAGGCCGGCGACGATCACCAGCATCAGGAAGTACGACAGGTAGCCGACCTGGAACAGCTCGGCGACCGGCAGCGGCACCACGTGCCGTAGCCAGAACGTCGGCGGCTCCGGGAAGAGCGACGCCTCGATGGCAAGCAGCTGGGCATCGTGCCAGACGTCCCCCACCATCAGGTTCAGCCGCGCCACCTCCGGAAACGTGACGAGCGGCATCAGCAGCGGATACCAGGCGTGGGCGGCCGGCAGGCGCCGGGAACTGGCGACGAGCGCCGCGAGGAGCCCCAGGCCGGCGGCGTGCATCGCGAGGAGCGCCGGCCAATCGTCGACGCGGTGGCGGTACAGCACGATGAGCGCACCGAGTCCGACGAAATACGCCACGTAGAGCCGATCCGTGAGCTCGGCGCGCTGCCAGAGACCGGTCAGCGTGCGGCGCGTCGACGTTCGAGCGAGGGCGGGTAGCGGGGCGGCGGGCATCGACTCGTCAGCCAATGCGCGATCCCCAGGCCGACGGGCTCACGGGGCCGAGGTCAGGACCACGGCCACCGCCAACCAGGGCCACAGCCGGCCGGAGCTGGGCTGATCGGCCGCTACGCGCCCGGTTGTGCCGCCGGCGGACCGGCCACGGGCTGACCGGGGGGCGGCGGGAACGGGGCGCCGAACGGGAAGGCGACCGCGGTGGGCCCGTGCGCACGCAGGTGCGCCAGGCGATCGCGGGCCTCGGCCACCGTCGGCACGTGCCCAGCCGGCACCCACCACATCACCATCGACGCCTCCTTCATCAGCGAGAACCACTCCCGCCGCTGCTTGTAGACCTCGAGGTGCGCGCCGGAGTAGGCGAAGGCGCGCAGCGCCTCGATCGAAACCCACACCGAGAGGTTGACGATGATCATGCCGTCGTCGTCGATCGGCACCGCGGTGGCGTTGTTGCTGCCCTCGTCCGTGAGGCGCCAGACGAAGCCGGGAGCGGCTTCGGCCAGAGCGTTGACCTCGTCCAGGCGCGAAACGAAGCCGGTGAGCCGCGGCGAATCGAGCGGCGCGACGAGCCGCGCCACGTTCACTTGCGCGAGGTGGAAGGCATCCATGACTGGGTTGATAGTATAGCCGTGACTTGACGGCTGAGCCGACCCCGGACGCCCCGCACGACGCCTACGCCGCCTTCCGCATCCCGAGCTTCCGGCACTACCTGACGGGCAACTTCGTGTTCCTCGTCGGCCTGCAGATGCAGAAGGTGGCCCTCCTCTGGGAGATCTACGAGCGCACCGGCTCGGCCCTGCATCTGGGCTACGTCGGCCTGGCCCAGTTCGCGCCGCAGCTCGTGCTCGCTCCGTTCGGCGGCCACGCCGTCGACGCCTACAACCGCAAGCGCGTGCTCTTCGCCGCGCTGACGGTCAGCCTGATCGCCTCGTTCGGCCTGGCCCTGGACTCCCAGACGCCGGCCCCGCTGTGGGTCTTCTACTCGCTGCTGGTCGTGATCGGCGCCGCCCGCAGCTTCTGGATGCCGGCGCGCAGCGCGATCCTGCCGCGGATCGTGCCGTCCGACATCTTCCGCAACGCGGTCTCGTGGAACTCCAGCTTGTTCGAGCTGGCGAGCATCGGCGGACCGGCGCTCGGCGGCTTGCTCATCGCGCTGTTCCACCGCGGCTTCCCGATCTACCTGTTCAACGTCGCCGCCGGGCTGACCTTCGTGCTGCTGATCTCGCGGCTCCGCTACGACCACGACCCGCCCGAGCGCAGTGAGCTGTCGCTCGCCTCGCTCGCTGCCGGCGTCCACTTTCTGCGGCGGACGCGCGTCCTGCTGGCGGCGATGCTGCTCGATACGTTCGCCGTGCTCTTCGGCGGCGCGACCGCGCTGATGCCGGTCTACGCCAAGGACATCCTCCACGTCGGCCCGCGCGAGCTCGGCTGGCTGCTGGCGGCGCCGTCGCTCGGCGCCGTCACCGCGGCGTTCCTGCAGGCGCACCGCCCGCCCTGGGACAACGCTGGCCGCACGCTGCTGGCGTCGGTGGTCGGCTACGGCCTGGTGACGATTGGCTTCGGCCTGTCGACCAACCTGTGGCTGTCGCTGGGGCTGCTCGTCGTGCTGGGCGTCTTCGACAACGTCAGCGTGGTGCTGCGCGGCACACTGGTCCAGGTGTTGACGCCGGACTCCATGCGCGGCCGCGTCTCGGCCCTGAACGGCCTGTTCATCGGCACCTCGAACGAGCTGGGGGCGTTCGAGTCGGGCATGGTGGCGCAGTTCTTCGGACCGGTGATCTCGGTCGTGTCGGGCGGGATCGGGACGCTGATCGTGGTCGCCGGGATGGCGAAGGCGTTCCCTGAGCTGACGAGGGCCGGTCGTCTAGACCAGCCGCCAGACTAGCGTGCTCGGAGCGTGCTCCGAGCAAAGTGCAGGAGTTGCGACACAAGCCGGCGAGGCCGATTCTAGCGTTGACGCACGTTTTCGCGCCATCGCCGTCCGGCGCCCCTCCCGGAACCGCTTCGTCGATCGCAGTTTCTGCAAGTTGCTCGGAGCAAGCTCCGAGCACGCTCCGAGCACGCTCCGAGCACGAACCCTACAGTTCGCGGATCCAGATGTTGCGGAAGCTGATCGGCGCGCTCGGGTCGCCGTGCGACTGCAGCTTGATCGCCCCCGGCCCGTGCGCCTTGTAGGACGGCTGGCCGCGGTAGACGGTGCCGCCCTTGACCGCGAAGCCGTTCTGGACGAGAACGCCGTTGTGCAGCACCGTCACCACGGCGGGCGATTTCACCGTACCGTCCGCGTTGAAGGCCGGCGCCGTCCAGATCACGTCGTAGACGTTCCACTCACCCGGCTTGCGCATCGCGTTGACGAGCGGCGGCGACTGCTTGTAAATGCTGGCGGCCTGGCCGTTGACGTAGGTCGGGTTCTCGAAGGAGTCGAGAATCTGCAGCTCGTAGCCGGAGTCGCCGTTGCCGGTCGAGGAGAGAAACAGGCCACTGTTGCCGCGGGCCTGATCCTTGCCGGTGATGTCGGCCGGCACGCGCCACTCGATGTGGAGCTGGTAGTTGGTGAACTTGCGCTTGGTCTCGATGTTGCCGCTCGGCTTGTGGACGACGATGACGCCGTCCTGCAGCAGCCAGGTCGCCTTCGACTGGTCCTTGACGTTGACCCACTCGTCGAGGTTCTTGCCGTCGAACAGCACGATGGCGTCGGACGGGGCCGGCGTCGGCGTCGCCGGCGCGGGCGGCGGCGTCACCACTTTCGGCACCGGCTCCCACACTTCAGTGAGCTTGGGGTCGACCTGCGGACCGGCGGCGGGCGCGGCCGCGGGTTGTCCGGCAGCGGGCTGGCCAGGCTGGGCGGCGGGCAGCGTCTGGGCCGCGAGCGGCGTAGCGAGCGTGGCGGCGAGGGCGAGCGCGACGAAGGACGTCCGGCTGAGCATGGGCCGCATTCTGGTGCCCAAGACGGCGGGAGTCAACCGGCGGCGACCTCGAAGCGCAGCTCCCGGACAACCGGCGCCGGCGCACCCGCCGCATGCGCCTCGACGCGCAGCACGTAGCGCCCCGGCGGCAGCGTGCGCAGCGGAATGTCGATCGCATACGGGAAGCTCTGCCCCGGCTCGGCTCGATCGCTGGCGTTCGGCCGCACGCTGTGCACGACATCGCGATTGCGCGCATCGCGGACGATCGTGACCAGCTCGACGTCGCGACGGATCGTGGCGCCGACGTCGATCACCTCGGCGTAGGCGCTGAGCGTCTCCTCGCGCTGGAAAACGCGCGCGGTCGTGGGCGGACCGCCGCCGAGCGCCCGCAGCAGGCGATCGTCCCGGTTGGCCGACGGCACCCGCCGCGCCCGCGTGCCGCTGACGAGGAGCGGCGTCATCGCCAGACCGCGCGCGCTGCGATCCGGCACGACCAGATCGCAGATGACCGATCCGGTCCCGCCGCGACCGGTCTCGCGGGCAGCGACGTGCAGCTGATACACCCCGGCGGGTAGCGTCAGGCGCTCCACCATGCGCAGCCCGAGTGTCCGCACCGCGTCGGCGTCTTCGGGCGGCAGCGACAGCCGGGCGTGGCCCTTCACCAGCGGATAGACATTGCCGCCGATACCGACCGGCACGATGGCCAGGTCGACGGTGTTCTCGTGCCGGCCGTCGCGTTCGTCGAAGCCGATCGCGCGCGGCCCGATCTCGACCGTCACGCTGACGTTGTCGAGCTCGATCGGCAGCGGCACCGCGAGCACCGACAGCGGCAAGCCGAGCGTCGACATCGGCCGGCGGACGAGCTCCGACAGTTCTGGACCGAGCCCGGAGAAGCTGGCCGGCGGCGCCGCCCGGTCGTCGGGGGCGACGTAGCCCTTGCGCGCGCTGACGCGCAGCCCCGGCCGTTTCACGCGCACGTCGATCGAGCGGTAGCGGCCGTCGTGGGCGGCGTCGGTCGGCGAATAGCCAATCAGGTAGTAGTGGCTGCTCTCGCTGGCGACACGCGCCAGCGCGGGGCCGAGGTCGTTGGTCTCGATCGCGGCGGCGCCGCCGGTCTCCGCCGCCAGGCTGCGCAGCATCTCGGCCGACAGCCGGCGCTGCTGCTGCAGCTGGGTCGACGGCGACACGCCGGTCGCCATGAGTTCGGCGCCCATGTGGAGATCGAGGCCACGCGGATCGAAGGCGTAGAGCGTGACGTTGGCCCGCGCCGCCGCCGCGGTGACCCGGGACAGCTCGTCGACCAGATCGGCGGTCCGCGGCGTGACCGGCAGGCCCTCGCTGAAGTAGAGGATCGCCTTGCGGCGGCCGGGGATGCCGGCGAGCCCGCCGGCGATCGTACGCAGCGTGCGCAGCGTCAGGTGGGCGCGCTCCAGGGCTTCGCCGGCGGCGTCGTCGTTGTCGGCGATGGCGCCGTCCGAGATGATCGCGGTCGAGTTGCGCCGCACCGCCATCGGATCGGCGTTGCGGGCGCCGAACGCCGACTCCGCCTGGCTGGCCGCGGCCTGGTTCAGCGACACGTCGGCGCCGGCCGCCGCCGCCGCCTGCTGCTGCGCCGTCGTCGCCGCGGCCGCGGCCGCGCGCCCCATGAACGCGTCCTCGGCGGCCTTCTGCATGGTGACCGTCTCGCCGGGCAGGCGACCGACGAAGCGATCGATCGCCGCGCTGGCCAGCGACGCGTCCTCGGTGAAATCCTGGAACGCGCCGCCGACGCCGGTGGTCGTCACGACGGCCACGAGGTCACCGGCCTGGATCTGACGGTTCAGGAAGTCGCGCGCGGCACGCTGCACCACGCCGGTCCGGCTGACGCCGACGTGGTGATCGTCGAGCACCAGGACGTAGATCCGCCCCTCCGGGCGCCGTTGGTTCGTGCGGACGTCGGATACCGCGATCGGCGCCGTCGCCTGCAGCGGACGCACCAGCGGCAGCGCCACTTCGGAGAACGTCGCGATGGCCTGCCGCTCGCCGCGCTCGAAGACCTCGAAGTCGGCCGCGGTGAGATCGGGTACGACGCCGCCGTGCTCGTCGGTGACGACCACGTCGACGATCACCTGATCGACCGACGCCCGGAGCACCGGCGTCGCCGGCTGCTGGCCGGCTGGCACCGCGGCCAGCGTCAAGGCCACTGTCGCTGCGGTCGCCAGCGTCTTCACCGCCTTCGTGATCGGCACCGTCTTCGACGCCTGCACGATCGTCATGGCATCGCCGCCGTGACCTCGAACGGGACCTCGCGCGCGACCGGTGCGGCCGCGCCGGCGGCCAGCGCTTCGACGCGGAGGACGTAGTGCCCCGGCGCCAGCGCCTTCAACGGCAGATCGACCGCGTACGCAAACGGCTCCCCGGGAGCAACGCGGGCGTTGGCGCGCGGCTGCGGCGACCGCACGACGTCGCGGCCGGCGGCGTCGCGGACGACGGTGAGCAGCGCGACGTCGCGCGCCGCCGAAGCGCCCGCGTCGACGACCTCGGCATAGGCGCTGACGGTTTCGTTCTGGGCGAACGATCGCGCCAGCGTCGGGGGGATGCCGCCGAGCGCGCGGGTCAACGGCGCGTCGATGGTCGCCGACGGCAGCCGGCCGCCGCGGGAGCTCCCGACGACCACGCCAGTCAGCGCCAGCCCCTGCGCCTTCGGATCGACCACGATGACCTCGCAGATCACTGCGCCTTCCCCCGCCCCGGCGCGATCGCGGGCCGCAATCCGCAGTTGATAGTCCCCAGGCGGCAGCGTCAGCCTCTGCACGATCCGCGCGCCGGGGGTGGTGGCGTTCTCCGGGGGCGGCAGGGCCACGTGCGCCTCGAGTGCGGGAACGGTCCTGCCGCCGCTGTCGACCGGCTGAATCACGACGTCGACGATCCGCTCGGCGGCCGCGCCCGCTCCGGACGCGGGCTGGCTGGCTGGAGCGACCTCGAGGATCACGGCGACGTTCTCGGTGGCCGACGGATAGGCGACGGCCTGCGCCACGAGCGCCAGTCCGGCCGTCGGCACGGGACGGCGAATCAGCTCCGCCAGCGGGCCGGCGACGGCCGCTGGCTGGCGCGTGTCCTTGCGATCGTTCGGGGCGAGATAGCCCTTGCGGGCGGCCACGCGGAGCCCCGGGCGGCTGACGCGGACGTCGATCGATCGGAAGCGGCCGTCGCGCCGACTGTCGGTCGGCGTGTAGCCCAACAGGTAGTAGTGGCTGCTCTCCTCGGCGATGCGGGCGAGCGGCGTCAGCGTGTCGTTGCGATCGAGGGCGGCGGCGCCGCCCGTCCGCTCCGCGACCTCGCGCAGCATCCCTGCGGTCAGGATGCGCAGGCGGCTGTCGCTGAGGAGCGCGGCGTTGACGTCGGCACCGGTGCCAGCCAGGCCGTTCGAATCGATGTGGCTCAGGCCGCGCGGGTCGATGGCGTAGATGGCAACGTTGGCCCGGGCGGCCGCCGACACCACCGTCTGGAGGCCCTCCCGCAGCCCGCGATCGTCCTTCGGCGGAATCGCGATGCCTTCGCTGAAGAAGAGCACGGTCTTGCGCCGGCCGGGAACTCGCGCCAGCGCGTCGGCCACGGACTGCAACGTGGCGAACGTGGAGCGGGCGCGATCGACCGCTTCGGCCGACGAGTCCTCGCTCGGATCTTCGGCGGCGAACGCCGAGGTTTGCTGCGACGCCATCCGGTCCCTGTTGCGGCCGGCCGAGGAGACCTGCCGACCCGCCACCGGCCCGACCAGACCGCCGGCGCCGCCCCGGCCGATGAAGCCCTGGATCGCCTCGTCGGCGCGAGCGAGATCCGCCGTCAGTTCCCGACGCGTCCGGCCGAGGCCGGTCGTCGTCGTCACGGCGACGAGGTCGCCCGGCTGGACGTGCCGGCGCAGGAACTCGCGGCCGGCTTCACGCACCAGCGCTGTCAGGTCCACTCTGATGTGGAAGTCGTCGAGCACGAGCACGTAGAGGCGACCGTCGCGCGGCGTGTTCGATCGGACGTCGCCAGGAACCGCCAGCGCGGCGCCGGCACCGCGGATTTGCAGCGGCAGCGACACTTCGGAGAAGGTGGCGATCGCCTGGCGATCGCCGCGTTCGCGGATCTCGAAGTCGGCCCCGGTGAGGTTGCCGACCGTGGCGCCGCTGCTGTCGGTGACGACGACGTCGACGACCACCTGGTCGACGGCGGCGCGCAGCACCGGCGTGTCCGGGGGCGGCTGCTGGGCGTGGAGGCTGGCGCGGCCACTCCCTCCGATCGCGAGCGCCGCGAGCGTGGCGGCGAGCGTGGTGGCAAGCGCGGCGCGTCGATGTCTGGTCATGGGTGGCTGATGTCGAAAACGAGCTCGCGCGCCAGCGGCTCGGGGAGGCCGTTGGCCCGGGCTTCGATCCGGAGCACGTAGCGGCCGGGCGCGAGCGCCTTCAGCGGCAGGTCGACGGCGTAGGCGAAGCTCTGTCCGGCGGCTACCTTGGCGTTGGCCTTGGGTTGCGGACTGCGGACGACATCGCGGCCGCGGGCATCGCGCACCACGGTGAGGAGATCGACGTCGCGGATCGCGGTGGCGCCGGCGTCGACGAGCTCGACGTAGGCGCTGACAATGTCGCTCGGCGCGAACGCCCTGGCCGTCGTCGCCGGGCCGCCGAGCGCCCACAGCAGGCCGGGATCGTTGTAGGCCGACGGCACCGCAATCGCCGACGACGCACTGGCGACGATCGGCGTCATGCGCAGGCCGGCGACCGCGGGATCGGGGACGCTCAGGTCGCACAGCACGGATCCCGCGGTGCCGCCGGCGCTCTCGCGCACCGCGACGCGGAGCTGGTACTCCCCAGGCGGCAGCGTCAGCCGGTGCGACAGGCGCAGGCCCTTGGCCACCACCGTGTCGGCCAGCGCCGGCGTCAGCGTCAACTGCGGATGCCCTTGCGTCAGGCCGTGGGTCCGGCCGCCGACGTCGACCGGCAGGATCGCCACGTCGAGCGCGTTGAAGCGCTTGTCGCCCTGCGGCGTGAAGGCCAGGGCGCCCGGCGCGATCTCCACCGTCACGCTCACGTTGTCCGACGCGGCAGGGAACGCCACCGCCTGCGCCGAGAGCAACAGGCCGGCGGACGGCAACGGCTGCCGCAGCAAGGCGCCGAGCTCCGGTGACAGGCCTCTGAGCGGCTCCGGCTTCGGATCCCGATCGTCGGGCACGGTGTAGCCCTTGCGCGCGCTGGCATGCAGGCCAGGCGTGCGCAGCCGGACCGCGATCGGACGGTACTTGCCGTCACGTTTCGAGCTGGGCGGCGTGTAGCCGAGCAGGTAGTAGTGGCTGCTCTCGGTGGCGATGCGCTCGAGCGCGGTCGCGAGCTGGTTGGCGTCGACGGCGGCGGTGCCGCCCGTCCCTTCGGCGATCGTCCGCAGCATCGTCGCGGCGATGCGATGCTCCTTCTGGATGTCGCTCAGCGTGCCGGGCCCGATAGGCCCCGTCTGCCCGGTCGGGAGCGCCCGCAGCTCGGTCATCTCGTCGCCCATGCCATGCAGGCCGCGCGGGCTGAGGGCGTAGATGGCGACGTTGGCGCGGGCAGCCTGGGCGAGAATTGCGCTCACTTCGCGTACGATCGCGGTGCTGTCGCAGGCGACGAGCGGAATGTCGACGCCTTCGCTGACGTAGACGACCGTCTTGCGGCGCCCGGGCACACCGGCCATCGCCTGGACCACGCCCTTCACCGTGCGCAGCGCCATCGTGCCCCGATCGAGGAGCTCGTCATCGATCGCGTTGACGCCAAGCACGGCGCCGTCGCGATTGAAGGTGTTGTTGTTGGCGTTGCCGGCGCGGCGGTTTCGCTGCGGATCCAGTTCGCGCGCGCGATAGGCCTGCTCCAGCTTCTCCACGGCCCCGGAGCGGACCTTCTTGCCGACGAAGCGACCGACGGCGCGCCCGACCAGCGCCATGTCCTCGGTGAACGCCTGCGAGGTGCCGACCATCCCGCCGGTCGTCGCAACCGCGACGAGATCGCCGGCCTGGACGTAGCGGTTGATGAAATCGCGCGCCACCTGCTGCACACCCGGCGTCCGCGCCGCCATCACGAACAGATCGTCGAGCAGCAGCAGGTAGACGCGCCCCTCCGCCATCTGGCGATTGCTGCGGACGTCGGCCGGCGGCGGCGCGGTGCCGGCCTCACGCCGCACCAGCGGCAGTGTGACCTCGGAGAACGCCAGGATTCGCTGTGGCGCGCCGTCCTCCACGATGTCGAAATCGGCCGCGGTGAGACCGCGAACGATCGTGCCGGTGGCGTCGGTGACGACGACGTCGACCACGACCTGCTCGACGCCAGTCCGCAGCACGGGTACCGGCTGCTGGCCGGCGGCCGCCTCGCGTGCGATCACCTGGCTGGCGACGGGGACGCCGCCGACGCCGGCGATCAGCAGCCCGTGGTGAAAGTCCCGCGTGGCACCGAGACGGGCGAGGCGCCCGGCGATCAAGGCGCGAGGAGGAAGAATATCGGGAATATTCGACCGACGAG
>JANOIR010000300.1:0-2165 GCA_031407765.1 Vicinamibacteraceae bacterium | reverse complement strand
CTGCCGGCGCGAGCAGTCCGTGGTGCAACACCCGCGCGGCACCGAGACGGTCGAGGCGCCCGGCGATCAAGGCGCGAAGAGGGAGGATATTGGGCATATCCGACCGATGAGCAACGCCGAGCGGCGGGATGCATCGACCGTCGACTCGAACGGCGAGGACGCAGTCCGGAGCCGTCGAGCTAAAGCCGCGTGCGAACGCGGCTTTGCATGCCGTGGGTGTTGCACCGCGGGCTGCTAGCTTGCGCGCGCTACGCTGGCGCTGACGTCGGCTGGCTCCAAGTCGCGCTCCGGGAACACCCGCCCCGCTCCGCGGCGGCGTCCTGAGCGCAACGACCCGTCGCTGCCGATCACAACCCGCCGCAAGGCGTCAGCGGCACCCGCCCCCGTCGAAGCCACGGTGCGGAGCGTTGAGGCCTATCTCGCGAGCGGCCGGCCGTCGAGGCCGATGGTCATCCGGTCGAGATCATCCAGACTCAGTACACTTCTATACATGACCGAATTCGGGTCATCGTTCAGCGGCACACCGACGAAGAGAACTCCGAGGTTCTTCGCAAGCATCTTACCGAAGCGGTCTGCCAACAACGCCTCGTTGGGCTGGTGCCCGTAGAACTCTTCTTTCATCCTCGCCGTTGACATCACTGCCAGGCCGGGAGCTCCTGAGCGGCGCTTTCGAATCGAGAAGGCGAACTTCCACGAACGCTCGGCACTGTAAAGATCGTCAGCAAACACCCCGACAACCACTCGGCCGGGCGCTTGCCGCGCGAACTGGGTTTCGAGCCACAGCAGCGCGCGTTCGGCGACGACCTGACGTCGATGTGGGTCGACGAGGGCGCGATCGATTGGCACCGGAGCTCGAACCTCGATTGGGATGGACCACCGCCTCCCATAGCTCTGCGACATCCGTTGGACGACTCCGACAGGCACGTCGCCCACGGGCACCACGATGACGCCCATCGGTCGTGGCCCCTGAGCGGGTAACCCCACGACGGCGTGACAGACGATCGCGACGAGTACGAAGATCCGCGCGCCCGACAGCCAGGTGCCGACCCTGTCAGCAGAACCAGAGCTCTTAGTCACTTCACTCCTCCAGTTCTACGACACGTAGGATTCGCGGCGGCCGCGCGCGTCCCACACGGCCCAGGCGACCTGGCTCGGATGGACGCCCTCGACGAGGTGGGCCTGGACGTCCTTCACGCCGGACGGCAGATCGACGGTGATCAGGCGGGCCCGGGCGCCCGGCACGATCACGCCGAGATCGGGCCGGCCGATCGCCTCGGCGCCGCTGCGGGTGGCGCTCTCGAGCAGCCGGGCCGGCGCGATTCCGGGGGCGAGGTGGTACAGCGCCGCCAGCTCGCTGAACAGGTTGAGGTCGGACGCGCTGGCCAGGCTGTCGGTGCCGATTGCGACCCGGGCGCCGGAGGCGAAGAAGCGCGCGACCGGCGGGCTGCCGACCCCGACCCAGAGGTTGCTGCGGGGACAGGTGACGATCGTCGCCCGCGCCGCCGCCAGCCGCGCCAGTTCGGCATCGGTGCACTGGACGCAGTGCACGGCGACGAGCGCCGGGCCGACGACGCCGAGCCGATCGAGGTATTCAATCGGCCCGCACCCCGGCGGCGTCCAGGCCGGATTCCAGGCGCCGCGGGCGTCGAGCACGTCGCGCCAGGCGCCGAGCCCGGTGTGGAGGAACTCGACCTCGTCGGGCGACTCGCCGACGTGGATGCTGAGGACCGCGCCGGGCTGCGCCGCGCGCGCGCCGAGCCGGCGCAGGACCTCCGGCGCCACCGAGTACGGCGCGTGCGGCACCACGTGCGCGGCGACGCGCGGCGAGCGGTGACGCTCGACGTCCGCCGCAGCCGCGTCGATCACCGCCGCCGGATCGGCCGGGTTGAAGCCGATGACCTCGCGAAAGACGACGCCATGCAGGCGGCTGTGCGCCAGCGCCGCCTGGCTCGCCGCGGTGTTGGCGACATCGCCGACGGCGGCCGTGCCGGCCTCGAGCGCGTCGATGATCCCCTGCGTGATCGGCGGCTGGGCGTCGCCGCCGCTGGCACCGCGCAGCGCCATGAGCCGCGAGACCCACGCCGGCAGCGAGGCCGCCGGCGGCACCTTGCCCCACAGCCACGACAGCTCGAGGTGCGTGTGGGCGTTGATCAGGCCGGGCAGCA
>JANOIR010000297.1:0-6951 GCA_031407765.1 Vicinamibacteraceae bacterium | reverse complement strand
GCTTACAAATCCCCGATTTGCGCGCTCCTCGCGCCTGGCCATCCGGGCGCCGCGCTCCGGCACCTGGCACTGATTCAGCGGAGACAGGCCACTAGTCGCGGGCCGGTCACGGCCCGGCGTCAGTCTTCCGAGGGACGCATGATCTCGGCGCCGTGGGCGGCGTCGGCGGCGTCCGCGACCTGGCGGGTCGTGGCGTAACCGCGCTCGCGGAAGGTGGCGGTCGCGTCGAAGTACGACTCGACGACGCCCAGCCGCCGCCAGAGCCTGACGATCTCGAAGGGGATGTCGAGCTGTCCCGGCAGGAAGGCGCAGTTGGCGGAGGCGGGCAGCAGATGGTGGTTGTCGTGCCACTCGCCGGCCACGTACCCGAAGAACGTGCTATTGAGGCTGCGGCTGCGGTCGTCGAACTCCCACCCGGCGATCTTGGTGGTCCGGAAGTCCCCGCCGTGCCCCCGCCACGGGAACTCACGCATGAAGAAGGTGATGACGAAGAGCGCCGCGTACCACACCGTGACGAAATGCCAGCCGCCGATCGCGTAGCTGATGGCGATCCAGAATGCCTGCGCGAACAGGGTGCGGGCCAGGAAGTGCCCCACCTGTTCCACCGAGCCGGTGCCCCTGAACCTGGCGTAGGTGTTGGCGGGGAAGCCGATGTGCTGCAGGCTGCGGACGAGCGCCTCGTAACGCCGCTCGTCGATGTCCCGCCTCACTTTCTGCTGCGACTCCGTGGCCAGATAGCTTCCCAGCCAGCCGAGATGCGGGCCGTAGGGATCGCCGGCGAGATCGGAGCGCTCGTGGTGGATGCGATGCGGAATCGCATACATCTCTTCGCGTAAGGCGACCGGGTTGGTCCACAGCAAGGCCCGCGCGAACCACGGGCTGGTGAACGAGAACGCCACGTGCGAGCAGTACCGGTGATACCAGAGCGTGTGGTAGACGGTGCTGATCCACCACCCGGCGGCGACGCCGAACGCGATGCCGCCCCAGGAGGTGTGCAGGAAGGAGATCGCGCCGAGGATCCCGGTCGCGACGTGAAAGACGAAGAAGAAGGCCGGGAGGCGCCGCTCGGGATGGTGCCAGCCGTCCATCGCGTCGAGCCACTCGCGGACCACTTCGCGGCGCGTCGGCTGGCAGGGCCCGCCGTCGGCGCGGCTATGGCCGTAGGTCGGCTCGACGAGCAGCGAAGGCGGGGCCTGGACACCGGGCGCGGTCGGCACGAACACACCTCGGAAAACGCCGGATGGAGACAGGGCGCGAACGGCGTCAACGATAGCACGGCCCTGACGCACGATAGACTGGCGCCGCCGCCCGCGCACCCGCGCGGCCTGCCGGCCGAGTTCACCACCCATGTGCGCCATCGCCGGCGAGATCGCGCTTCGACCGCACGCGCCGATCCGGCTCGAGGCGGTCGCGCCGATGGTCGGCGCGCTCCGCCACCGCGGCCCCGACCAGTGGGGCTGCTGGATGGCCCCGGATCGCTCGGTGGCCCTCGTCAACGCCCGGCTCGCGATCGTCGATCGGGAGCACGGCCGGCAGCCGATCACCAACGAGGACGGGACCGTCTGGGTCACCTTCAACGGCGAGCTCTACGGCTTCGAGCGCCTCGCCCGCGACCTCGCCGCGCGGGGCCACCTTTTCCGCACCCGATCGGATACCGAGATCCTCGTGCACCTGTACGAGGAGTACGGCGAGCGATTCGCCGAGCATCTGCGCGGCGAGTTCGCGCTGGCGCTCCACGACGCGACCCGCCGGGTCACCTACCTCGTACGCGACCGCTTCGGCATCAAGCCGCTCTTCTACGCCAAGACAACCACGGCGATCGTGTTCGCCTCGGAGATCAAGGGCCTGCTCGCGCATCCCGCGATCGCGTCACGGCTCGACCCCGAGCAGATCTTCCACATGCTGGGAGGGCTGTTCCTGCCCGGCCGATCGATGTTCACCGGCATCGGCCAGGTCGAGCCCGGCTGCATCCTGCGCGTCGCGGACGGCGAGGTCCGGTCGATCCGGTACTGGGACCTTGCGCTGTCGCGCGAGGAACAGGACTCCGGAGCCGGTGAGGCCGGTACGGCCGATGCCGCCGTCGTCGAGGAGTTCACCCAACGGTTCGACGAGGCCGTGCGCCTGCGCCTCCACGGCGACGTCGAATCCGCCGTCTACCTGTCGGGCGGCATCGACTCGGCGATGGTCATGCGCGCGATGGCCGACGTGCGGCCGGTGCGGGCGTTCACGGTGGGGTTCGCGAGCGATACCTGGGACGAGACCGCCGCGGCGACCGCGGTCGCGGCGGCGGTCGGCGTCGAGCACCACGTCGCCCGCATCGGTCCGGGCGACCTCGCCGGACCGTTCGTCGATGCGATCTGGCACGCCGAGGCGCCGGTCATCAACGCGCACGCCGCCGCGAAATACGTCCTGTCCGAGCTCGCCGGCCGGCACGTCAAGGTGGTGCTGACCGGCGAAGGCGCCGACGAGCTGCTGGCGGGCTACCCGCAGTTCCGGCACCAGCTGCTGCTCGACCGCCTGCGGCGCGATCCGCACGACCGGCGCACCCGCGACGAGCTGGCGACGTTCCTCGCCGGTGCGGGCACGCTCGGCGGCACGGTGCCGATCACGAGCTATCCCGACGTCGAAGGCGTGGTGCGGCGCTTCGGCGCCTACCCCTACCCGGTGGCCAAGGCGATCTACTACCAGCGGCGGTTGTGGGCGCTGCTGGCCGCCCCGCTCCGCCGGCAGTCGCGGGAGTTCGACTCGCTCGACGCGCTCGCGGCGTTAATCGATCGCACCGTGCTCGCCGGGCTGCCGCCCGTCGCGGCGTCGCAGTACCTGCTGTTCAAGACCGAGCTGCCCGGCTACATCCTGAGCACGCTCGGCGATCGCATGGAGATGGCCCACGGTGTCGAAGGGCGGACGCCCTTCCTCGACCACGAGCTCGTCGAGTTCGTCAGCCGGCTCCCGCTCCGCTTCAAGCTGCGCGACGCGGTGGACAAGTGGCTGCTGCGCCAGGCGATCCAGGGCCGCCTGCCGGCCGCGGCGACGGCGCCGAAGCGCGTATTCATGGCGCCGTCGCTCTCGACGCTGGGGCTCGAAGCGCCCCACGGCGCGCTCGACGAGTGGTTCGATCGCCGGCTGATCGAGGAAACCGGCATCTTCAACCCGACGGCGGTGACCGCACTCCGTCTCGGCGCCCGGCGGCTGCCTCGCGGGTCACGCGCGCAGATGGTGTGCGAGGCCGCCACGGTGATGGCGCTCTCCGTGCACGTCCTCCACGATCTGTTCTGCCGGAAGCTCGAGGCGTCGCTGGCGCGCTATCGGAGGCCGGGGGTGGTCGACGTGAGGGAGGGCGCCGTGGCTGGCTCCGCGATCGACAGCGCGACGCGCTGATCGGCGGGCGTCACGCCGCTCGCCGCCTTCGTCATCAGGTCCGGCAGGAGCGACTCGGACAACCCGAGGCGCGCCGCCACGCTCGCCACGATGGCCGGGTTCAGCTCGCCGTTGACGGCACGCAGCGCCTCGTCCCGGGTCAGCAGCCCGGCGCGGACGTCGTGCGCGAGCGGGAAGACGTAGGGGCTGAGGCCGTAGCGCTGCCGGTGGACGTGGACCCCGAGCGCGTTGAGCTGGCAGTTGGTCGAGCACGAATCGGTGTCGCGCGGCCGCACCCAGCCGAGCTCGCCGGTCACGGCCTCGAGGATGCGCGCCTCGTCGTAGCGGACGTGATCGTAGAAGGGCACGAGGTTCAGCCGCACGGCCTTCACCTTGTCGCGCAGCGAGATGCGGAAGGTGCGCTGGAGATCGTCGCCGCGCGACGCCAGGTCGCGCATGAGGGGCAGGGTCAGGCCGCGGAAGGCCTGCGCCGCCGATCGGTAGCGCTCGGCCAGGTTGCGCGCGCTCTTCTGGTGCATCTGTCCGGGCGTGGTGCCGGCGACGATGTTGCGGATGCCCTTCTCGATGGCGATCTTGCCCGCGTAGGCGGTGATCAGCCCGAAGCACGAGAGGCACGCATGGCCGACGACGTAGGCCTTGTCGCCGAGCGGCGTGCCGCGGGTGTAGCCGAAGCCGGCCTGCATCGACTTCTGCACCACCGTCCACGACGGCTTGAACAGGATGTGATCGACCGACTCGAGGCGCTGCAGCGTGGTGCGGATGTTGTTGTGCGTCTGCGGCGAGATGAACCAGTTGTCGAGGGTCAGCGCCAGCACCCGCAGCTTCAGCTCTTTGGCGAGGACGTACAGCATGTAGGTGCTGTCCTTGCCGCCGCTGTACAGGCACAGGCAGTCGTAGCGATCGTGGCGACCTCTGGCGACCAGCGCCGCGGCCACAGCCTGCGGACCGGCCGCGGCCGGGCGCACCGGCTCCGGGCGGGCGCGCGCCGCGGCCTCGCACAGGTTGCACACGCCCTGTGCGTTGAAGGTCACGCCAGGCACGGTGTCGGGAAGGATGCAGACCGTGCAGATGCGCGGGTCCATGTCGTCGGGCGGGCGCGATGATACCACCGGCCGGCTGGCGGGCTGCGCCGGGCCGATGCCTTTTCGCTATACTCCGTGCTTCGCTCGACCTCGTCTCGGCCCCGTGGCTCCCCGTTTGGCGGACGCGGGCACGGCGCGGCCACCCGACCCTTGGAGCACGGATGACGAACAGGCCTCGCTGGCGGCGAAGCGCGCCGCGGCTCCTCGCCGCCGGCGTGCTCGCGGGCACGTTCGCGCTGGCGCGCATCCCGCCGGTGCCGGCCGCCGAACGCACGGCGCTGGCCGCCCGGTATCGCTTCACGCCGATCACGCTGCCCGAGTTGCCCGGCTCTCCTGGACACACCGTGCGCCGCGTACACCCGGCGCTGACCCGCATCGACGCGTGGATCTCCTCGCTCGGCGCCGGCGTGGCGCTGGCCGACCTCGACGGCGATGGGCTCCCCAACGATCTCTGCGCCGTCGATCCCCGGTCCGACCGCGTGATCGTCGGGCCCGCGCCCGGTACCGGCGCCCGTTACGCGGAGTTCGCGCTCGCGCCGGCCGACCCCCGCCCGTTCGTGGTGCCGACGGGCTGTGTGCCCGGAGACGTCGACGAGGATGGGCGCGCCGATCTCGTCGTGCTCTACTGGGGCCGCCCGCCCGTTGCCTGGCTGCGCCTGCCCGCGGCGACGACCCTGGCGCCGGCCAGCTTCACGCCGGTGGCCGTCTGGGACGCGGCCGAGAACTGGAACACGAACACGGGCACGCTGGCCGATCTCGACGGCGACGGCCACGTCGATCTCATCGTCGGCAACTACTTTCCCGACAGCGTGCGCCTGCTCGATCCCGCAGCCACGGGCGACGCGCCCATGAACCACTCGATGTCGCGCGCCTACAACGGCGGCCGCAACCGCCTCCTGCTGTGGGCCGGGGCGACGCGGGGCGACCAGCCGACCGTGCGCTTCCGCGACGCGTCGTCGGCGCTGTCGGAGGAGGCGCTGCGCGGCTGGACGCATGCCGTCGGCGCCGCGGACCTCGATCGCGACGGGCTGCCCGAGCTGTTCCTCGTCAACGACTTCGGGCCCGATCGCCTGTTCCACAACGAGTCCGTGCCGGGACGCGTGGAGCTGCGGGAGGTGACGGGCCGGCGCGGCTGGACCACGCCGGCCTCACGGGTGCTGGGGCGCGACTCGTTCAAGGGCATGGGCGTGGACTTCGGCGATCTGAACGGCGACCTGGTCCCCGACATCTATGTGAGCAACATCGCCCTGCCCGGCGTCGCCGTCGAAAGCCACTTCCTGTTCATGAGCGAGGGGCCGATCGACAACCTGCGCCGGGGCGTCGCGCCGTATGTCGACCGCAGCGAGCCGCTCGGCCTGTCGCGCAGCGGCTGGGGCTGGGACTGCAAGCTGGCGGACTTCGACGACGACGGCGTCCTCGAAGCGGTGCAGGCCACCGGTTTCATCCGCGGCGAGGTGGATCGCTGGCCGGAGGTGCACGAGCTGTCGATGGCCAACGACGAGCTGCTGCCGCGGCCCTCGCTGTGGCCGCGGTTCCGCGCCGGCGACGACGTCAGCGGCCACGAGCACACCCGCTTCTTCGCCCGGCGTCCGGGCGGCGCCTACGCCGACGTCGCCGTCGATCTCGGGCTCCAGCCGATCGACCCGCCCTGGGTCGGGCGTGGCATCGCCATCGCCGACGTCGATGGTGACGGCGACCTCGACTTCGCGCTCGCCCATCAGTGGGGACCGGTGGTGTTCTATCGCAACGAGTCGCCGCCGGCGGGCCGATCGCTGAACCTGCGTGTCGTGCTGCCGGTCGACGGCGCCGTGGCGCCCGGCGGACCGATCGCCACCCGCCCGGCGGTCGGCGCGACGGTGATCGTCCGTGCGCCCGATGGCCGTCGCTTCACGTCCTACGTGGACGGTGGCAACGGACACACCGGCCGCCGCAGCCCGGATGTCCACGTCGGCGTCGGCAAGGTCGCGGCGGACGCCCCACTCGAGACGACGATCGTCTGGCGCGATCGGAGCGGACGCCACGAGCAGACCACCACGCTGACGCCAGGCTGGCACACGGTGACCCTGGGACGCGGCGCAACTCCATGACGGCGACGGTCCGGTGGACGCGGGACAAGCGGCTGGGCGGGTTGTGGCGGTTCGCGATCGCCATCACGACGCTCAACGTCTTCGGCCACACGGTGCTCGGGTTCGAGCAGCCGTGGATCGTCCCGTTCGTCGTGCTGGCCACGGCCTACGGCCTCGAGATCGCGATCGAGGCGGTGGACGCGTGGGCGTGCGGTCGGCGCCCGCGGTTCCTCGGCGGCCCGCGCGCGCTGGCCGAGTTCCTGCTGTCGGCGCACATCTCGGCGCTCGCGGTCGGCATGCTCGTCTACGGCAACGAGCGCCTCTGGGTCATGAGCTTCGCGAGCGCCGCCGCGATCGGCTCGAAGGCGCTCTTCCGCGTCGGCGTCGGGCCGATCCTCGAGAACGGCACGCGCGCCACGCGCCAT
>JANOIR010000281.1:0-2956 GCA_031407765.1 Vicinamibacteraceae bacterium | reverse complement strand
CTTCGATCAGCCGTCCACCGTGCCGGGTGGAAACGATCGGGGTCCATCGCCGCTCGACGCGATGGTGGTATCGATCGCAGCATGCGCGCACTACTTCGCGGCAGCGTTCCTCCACGGACGTGGGCTCTCCACCGAGGGCCTCACAATTGAGGTCGAGTCCGAAAAGGCGAGTACGCCGACACCGCGCATTGGCCGCCTGTCGATGAAGGTCCATCTGCCTGGTGGCTTGTCCGATGAGCAACTCGCAAAGATCGAGCGCGCCATCAAACGCTGTCCCGCCTACGGCACCCTGCTGCATCCTCCGACCGTCGAAATCGTGATGGAAGCCGACCGAGCCGCGGTCCCGGAGCGCCGCTCAGCCTAAATCTGGACCTAAACACGAAAAAGGGCTCGCCCACCGATCGAGTAGGATTGGGGCGGTGGCTACCGGAACCCAGTCGGATGATTCGATCCTGGCCGCTGCGCGGGCCGGAGACACGGCGGCTATCGAGGCCCTTCTCGAAAGGTACCAGCAGCGCGTGTTCGGGTTTGGCCTGCGAATGTGCGGCGATACTGAGGACGCCAAGGATGTGCTTCAGGAGACGCTTCTCGCGGCCGCGCGCACCATTGGCGCTTTTCGCGGCGCGTCCTCGGTGTCGACCTGGCTTTACACGATCGCGCGAAGCTTCTGCATCAAGAAGCGGCGGCGGAGCCAGTTCGCGCCGCGTGAAGAAATCTCATCGGACAAGGCGCTCCGAGACCTACCGGCAACCACGCCGGGGCCCGAGGAGATGGCCGCGCGGAACGAGGTCAAACGCGCTCTCGTCGAAGCCCTCGGCGCGCTGGAGCCCTCGGCGCGCGAGGTCCTGGTTCTGCGCGATATCGAGGGGCTCACGGCGCAGGAGGTGGCCGAAGTGACCGGGTCGAGCGTCGATGCGGTCAAGAGCCGCCTTCATCGGGCCCGCGGGTCCCTTCGCGAACGCATGGCCCAAACGCTCGGGGACGTGGATGTGACACCCACGTCGACCTGTCCGGACGTGATAGCCGCATTCTCCCAAGATCTGGAAGGAGACCTCAACCCAAAGATCTGCGCAGAACTCCAGCAACACATCGAAGCGTGCGCGGCCTGTCGTGGCGCGTGCGATTCCTTGAAGCGAACGTTGGCGGTCTGTTCGAGCTTGCCTCCGGACCCGGTACCACCCATGGACTCATGAGCCAGACAGTTGCGCCGCGGGTTGCCAGGGCCTGTGCTCAGAGTTGCCCGAATGTCCCCTCGACGTATCCGATCGGGATAAGCCCCGGCAGCGTCTCGACCCGATCGAGCCGCAGTCCGGTCGCCGCGAGTGACTCCTGTAGCGACCGAGCGGTGAAGCGTCGGTACCCAGGGAACCCGGTTACAACCAAGAGCCGTGAGACGGCCCAGGAGAGCGCGCTCTGGTCATGGCAGAAGGTCGGTACGACGAGCCGCCCATCGGGTTTGAGCACGCGGCGAAGCGCTGCTACAGCGCCGGGCAGGTCAGGCACGAGATGCAGGACGTTCGCAGCGACGACGGCATCGAAGGAACCTGGCTCGAAGGGCAGCGCGTAGAGGTCGGCCTGCTGGCAGCGAACGTTCGCGAGGCTTAGGCCCCGGACCTTCGAATCCAGCATCTGTACCATCGCAGCTGCGTAGTCGGTCGCGATGACCTCCTTCGCCGCGCGCGCAAGCACGGGTGTAACAAGGCCCGTTCCCGCCCCGACCTCGAGGACACGCTCCGCACCTGCTACCGCCTCACCCACAAGCTCGAGCATGCGCGGAAGTGGGCGTCCAAGCGGCCGAAGTGAAAGGTCGTACTTTCCCGCGTGGCGCTCCCAGTAGCCTCGGTCTTTGTCGCTCGTTCGCGGCACGTCGTTCCTCCAGTTTTTCCAACCATGCTGCGTCCCTTCGCGTAAAGGGTGAACGGACTCACCCACCCGCCTTCGGAGAAACGGTGTCGTCGTCCTCGCCTGCGGGCGGACGGGCAACGTCGATCCCGTCGCGGCGCAGATCGCCGTCCGCTGCCAGCGACGCGAGCGTCCCGGGCAAATTTTCGTACCAACCCGGATCCTTGTAGCTCTGTAGGGCATCCCGCACCTTCAGCACGGTGAACATGCCGCCCATCGTGATGTAGTCGTGTTTGCCCTTCGCGCCCAGCATGGGAATGCTGTTCGGGGGGACGGGCATACCCATGTCGCCCATGTCTCCCATCCCCGTGTGCCCCATGGTCATGTACCCCGGGACGACCTTCCGGACGCGCTCGTCCAGGGTTCCAGGTTTCACACCGATCAAGTTGGGAATGCCGTGGCCCATCTGGTTCATCACGTGGTGGGTCATATGACAATGCATGGCCCAGTCGCCCGGGATGGTCGGCACAAGTTCGATCGTGCGCGTTTGTCCCGTCGCCACCAGCACCGTCGTCTCGGGCCATTGCGCCGTCTCGGGGATCTCGCCGCCATCGGTGTCCGTGATCTTGAAATACAGGCCATGGATATGGATGGGGTGATGGTCCATGGCCGAAAGATTCGCCAATCGGATACGGACACGTTGGCCCGTCTTCACCACCAACGGAGCCGTGCCCGGAAAAACCTTCGCGTTCATGGTCAGCGTGTTGAAGTCGGTCATCTCGTTCGGGTCGGGTCGCCGCGCGCCTGGATTGATCTTCCATTCATGAAGCAGGATGGCGAAGTCTCGATCGACCCTCCGGCGGGGCTTGCGTGGGTGAATGACGATCATCCCGGTCATTCCCAAGGCCATTTGGGTCATCTCGTCGTGGTGAGCGTGGTACATCAGCGTCCCGTGCTGATCGATCGGGAACTCGTAGCGATACGTTTCGCCCGGCTGGATCGCCTTCTGGTTCAGCCCCCCTACCCCGTCCATCCCGTTCGGCAGGATCACGCCGTGCCAGTGGACGCTGGTGGGCGCCGGCAATCGGTTGGTGACATAGATTCGGACGCGATC
>JANOIR010000263.1:0-3894 GCA_031407765.1 Vicinamibacteraceae bacterium | reverse complement strand
GGTCATGGCGGCCACCCGCGACGCGACCTCGGTCTCCGCCGGCGGCTACGTCGAGACGCCCAACCAGCGGCTGGCGGTGACGCACACGTCACCGGTGCGGCGGGCGTCGGATCTGGCGCAGATGGCGCTCACGCCTGGCGCGGTGCCGGCTCCGGGCACCGGCACAGCCGCCACGCCGGGAGCGACGCGATCAGGCGCGGTCCGCCGCCTCGGCGACGTCGCCGACGTCGTCGAAGGCTTTCCGCCCCCGATCGGCGACGGCATCGTCAACGATGGCCCCGGCCTGCTGCTGATCGTCGAGAAGCAGCCGGACGGCAACACGCTGCAGGTCACCCGTGACGTCGAGGCGGCGCTTGCCGCGCTCGCGCCCGGCCTCGCCGGGGTCGACGTCGACTCGACGATCTTCCGGCCCGCCACCTTCATCGAGATGTCGATCGGCAACCTCAATCGCGCCTTGCTCGTCGGCTGCGTGCTGGTGGTGGCCGTGCTCGTCGTGTTCCTGTGGGACTGGCGCACCGCGGTCATCAGCCTGACGGCGATCCCGCTGTCGCTGCTCGCCGCCGCCCTCGTCCTCCGCTACCGCGGCGGCACGTTGGACACGATGGTCATCGCCGGCCTGATCATCGCGCTCGGCGAGGTCGTCGACGACGCCATCATCGACGTCGAGAACATCGTGCGCCGGCTGCGCCTCAATCGTGACCTGGGTTCGCCGCGGGTGGCGTTCGACGTCGTGCTCGAGGCCTCGCTCGAGGTGCGCAGCGCGGTCGTCTACGGCAGCCTGATCGTGGTCCTGGTGTTCCTGCCGGTGTTCCTGCTCGAAGGACTGGCCGGCTCGTTCTTCCGGCCGCTGGCGCTGTCCTACGTCCTCGCCATCTCGGCCTCGCTGCTGGTCGCGCTGATCGTCACGCCGGCGCTGTCGCTGCTGCTCCTGCCGGACGCGACACGGGCCCGCGAGTCGCCGCTCGTCGCCTGGCTGAAGACGCGGTACCGCCAGATGCTGCCGCGCCTGGTCGCGGCGCCGCGCCTGGCCCTCGCCACCATCGCGGCGTCGCTGGCACTGACGGCGCTGGCCTATCCCTTTCTCGGTGAAGAGTTCCTGCCGCACTTCAAGGAGTACGACTTCCTGATGCACTGGGTCGAGAAGCCCGGCACCTCGATCGAGGCAATGACACGCATCACCATCCGCGCCAGCCGCGAGCTGCGCGCCGTGCCAGGGGTGCGCAACTTCGGCGCCCACATCGGCCGCGCCGAGGTGGCCGACGAGGTCGTCGGCGTCAACTTCACCGAGCTGTGGATCAGCCTCGATCCCGCGGTCGACTACGCGGCGACGGTGGCCAGACTGCAGGCGGTGGTGGACGGCTATCCGGGGCTCCAGCGCGATCTGCTGACGTATCTCCGCGAGCGCATCAAGGAAGTGCTGACCGGCTCCAGCGCCACGATCGTCGTGCGCATCTTCGGGCCCGATCTCGAGGTGCTGCAGCGCAAGGCGGCCGAGGTCGGCAAGGCGATCGGCGGCGTCGATGGCGCCGCCGACGTCAAGGTCCAGGCGCTGACGATGGTGCCACAAATCGAGGTGACGTTCCGTCCGGAGCGGGCACAGCAGGTCGGCGTCACGTCGGCCACAGTCCGCGATACGGTCGCGACCATGCTGCGCGGCACCAAGGTCGGCGAGGTGTTCGACCAGCAGAAGATCTTCGACGTCGTCGTGTGGGGCACGCCGGAGCAGCGGCGCGACCTTTTTTCGGTGCGCCGCCTGCCGATCGAGCTGCCCGGGGGCGGCTACGCGCCGCTGGCATCGGTGGCCGACGTGGCGGTGTCGCCGACGCCGAACGAAATCACCCGCGAGGGCGGCTCACGCCGGATCGACGTCACCAGCAACGTGCGCGGCCGCGATCTCGGCTCGGTCGCGCGCGACATCGAGGCCGCGCTGGCGACGGTGTCGTTCGATCCGGGCTATCACCCCGAGGTGCTCGGCGAGTACAAGGCGCGCGCCGAATCGCAGCGTCGCCTGCTGGCCCTGGGCGTCCTCTCGCTGGCCGGTATCCTGCTTGTCCTGCACGTCGACTTCGGCTCGGTCCGCCTGGTCGCCCTGGTCGCGCTCACGATCCCCTTCGCGCTGATCGGCGGCGTGGCCAGCGTCTTCCTGAGCGGCGGCGTGCTGTCGCTCGGCTCGCTCGTCGGCTTCGTCACGGTGCTCGGCATCGCGGCCCGCAACGGCATCATGCTGGTGAGCCACTACCGCCACCTGGAACAGGAAGAAGCCGTGCCGTTCGGCGAGGGGTTGGTGACCCGCGGCGCCGAGGAGCGTCTGGCGCCGATCCTGATGACGGCGCTCGTGACCGGCCTGGCGCTGGTGCCGATCATCGCGGGGGGTGATCGATCGGGACACGAGATCGAGCACCCGATGGCCGTCGTCATCCTCGGCGGCCTGGTCACCTCGACGCTCCTGAACCTGTTCCTGCTACCAGCCATCTACTTCCGCTACGGCCAGCGGACGCCGGTCGCCTGACGGCTGACGGCTGCTACTTCTTCGCCTGGTAAAACGCGTAGGTGATCCGCCACGTCGAGCTGCGTCCCGGCTCGACGCTGGCGTCGATGTAGGGCTCGGGGCAGACGGTCTTCACCGCCGACCAGAACAGGAGCTTCGACAGCGGCCGATCGCCGGTCACGCGGACGCCGGCCCCGGTCGCGCGATTCTCCATCTCGAAGCCGTAATCCGAGGCAGCGGTGCCGAAGCCATCGAGCTCGCTGAAGACGTTCTCCTTCGGCTGGAGCTCGCGCAGGAAGGCGATCTCGCGGCCGCGCACCTCGGCCATGCCGTTCAGCGGGCGCGCCGCCTTCGGCGCGAACGGAAAGCGGACGACGATGTCGGACCCGGTCGTCTTGCGATCGAGCGTGAAGAAGTTGTGGTTGTAGACGCTCGTGACGATCGGCTTCGTCCCGGTGTTCTTCAGCTCGTGCTCGAGAACGAGCGTCTCGCCGTCGAGGCGCAGCGTCTTGCGGTAGACGTAGGCGTAGCCACTGCCGTCCTTCAGCTCGTGGACGAATTCGATGCGGTCCTTCCCTGCCTTCGTCGTCCACGTCCCGGGATCGACGATCTCGTAGCGGCCGAACCGCTGCAGCGACGTTTCGCCAGCGGGCTTGCGCAGCACGCCGACGCCGATGCGGACGAAGGTGCCGCCGGGCGCTGCCTCGGCGTAGCCGGGCGCTGTATCGCCGGTGGTCAGGAACTCCTCCACCGGGCCCTGGATGGCGTCGTGCAGCGTCGGGTCGTAGTTGGCGAACCACTGGCCGAAGTACTCGTGCCCGTTCCAGGTCAGGCTCGAGATCTGGCCCGACCAGTCGAACCGCGCGCCGCGGTAGTAGCCGGCCTTGGCGTCGGGCAGGTAGAGGGAGGCGCGCACCTTCCCGTTGTCTATGGTCGCCGCCGGCGCACCCGGCGCCGGACCGTTGGCTTGGACGATGGCCAGAAGCATGACGAAAAGAATACGCATGGGACGCTCCTACTGCTGCAGCGCGAAGGACAGGATCGTGCCGCCGGCGGCGATGGCGATGTGCTGGCGGCCGTCGAACATGTAGGTCATCGGTGAGGCGCGCCACAGCGCGTTGGTGCGGAACGTCCAGAGCGGCCGGCCGTCGGCGGCATCGACGGCCATCAGGGCCCCGCTGTCCTCGCCGATGATGACCAGCCCGCTCGCGGTCGCCAGCACGCCGCCCCAGGTCGTGGCCGGCCCGGTCTGCGGCAGCTCCCACGTCGTCTTGCCGGTGCGGATGTCGAGCGCGCGCAGGATCCGCTGCGGCTTGGGGTCGGCGGCGATCTTCTGGGAGCCGCCGAGATACGGCTTGCCGGGCGCCCACGCGCCCTGCGGGGACGTGGAGTAGACGCTGCACTTC
>JANOIR010000213.1:0-34578 GCA_031407765.1 Vicinamibacteraceae bacterium | reverse complement strand
CGGGCTCGACCGGCGTGCGCTCGCGGTCGCACGGCGGTTTGCGTTCACGGTCGAAGGCGGGCTTGCGGTCCGGATTGAACGGCGGCTTCGGAGCACGGTCGAAGGCGGGCTTGCGGTCCGGATTGAACGGCGGCCTCGGAGCACGGTCGAAGGCGGGCTTGCGGTCCGGATTGAACGGCGGCTTCGGACCACGATCGAAGGCCGGCTTGCGGTCGCGATCGAACGGCTTGCGCAGCGGTCGATCGCCGCGGTCGAGAGTAGGAGCGTCAGCCCGTGGCGGACGCTCGCCCTGCGGCCGGTCCTCGCCGCTCCGCGGCGGTCGCGGGCGATCACCGACCGGCCGCTCCTCGCGAGGCCGATCGAACCGCGGTCGAGTAGACGGCGGCCGATCGTCGCGCGGGCGCTCCGCGCGCGGCGGCTCGGTGGGCGGGCGATCAGCAGGCGGACGGTCAGCAGGCGGGCGCTCGGGACGGTCGCTCCGCGCGTCTCGTCGGGACTCGGCTCGGTCGCGAATCGCGCTCTTGAAGCGCGTCCACTTCGCCTTCTTGGCGTCGATGTATTTCTGCCGAGGATCCTGATGCTCGCCGCCCGGCCGCCACGTCGCCGGCCGCCCCCGCGTGTCGGCGCGCTCCTTCGACAGCGCGGCCTTGGCTTCCTCCGGCGTGAGCCACAGCCGCCCGCGCTGGAACCAGCGCAGCGTCGCCTCGGGGTGCTTGCGCCGGAGCTGCGCCAGCGTCGGGAGCAGCTCGTCGGCGTCCGAGGCCCGGAACGACGTGGGCTCGGTGCCGAGGACGATGGTCCAATAGAGAAAGCGGGACATCGATCCATTATCCGCCTTCGCCCGCAGTATGTCGTGGGGCTTCGGCGTGACAGGTCCGCCTTCGCCCACATCGTGTCTCGGGCTTCGGCGAACAGGTCCCGAATCAGCGGTGCAGCCGCTTCAGCTTCTCGACCAGCGTCGTGCGTTTCAGGCCGAGGATCTGCGCCGCCTTGCGCTTGTTGCCGCCCGAGCGCGTCAGCGACTGATCGATGAGGTCCTTCTCGATTCCGGCAAGGTGGGCGTCGAGATCGAAGCCCTGCTCGGGCAGCGAGACGAAGCCGGCGTGGACGGCGCCGGCGGCCCGGACCTCGTCGGGCAGCATGTCCACGTCGATCTGCTGGCGGCCGGCGCCGAGGGTGAGCGCGCGCTCGACGAAGTTCTCGAGCTGCCGCACGTTGCCGGGCCAGTCGTAGGCCATCAGCTGCCGCACCGCCTGCTGCGAGAAGCTGACCCCGGGGCGCTGCGGCTCGAGATCGCGACCGATGCGTTCGCAGAAGTGCTGGACGAGCAGCGGGATGTCCTCGCGACGCTCGCGCAGCGGCGGCAGCCGCACGGGGATCACGTTGACGCGGTAGAACAGATCCTCCCGGAAGCTGCCCTCGCGCACCATGCGCGCGAGGTCGGAGTTGGTCGCGGCGATGACGCGGACGTCGATGCGCGTCGGCAGCGATTCGCCGAGACGCTCGAACTCGCGCTCCTGCAGGACGCGCAGCAGCTTGGACTGCAGGTTGGGCGACATCGTCCCGATCTCGTCGAGGAACAGCGTGCCTTTGTGGGCCTGCTCGAAGCGGCCGATGCGGGGGCCGATCGCGCCGGTGAAGGCGCCGCGCACGTGCCCGAACAGCTCGGCCTCGAGCAGCGTTTCGGGCAGCGCGCTGCAGTTGATCGCCACGAAGCGCTGGTCGCGGCGCGGGCTGTTGTGGTGAATCGCGCGGGCCACCAGCTCCTTGCCGGTACCGGTCTCACCGGTCACCAGAATCGTGCTCGTCGTCGCCGCCACGGTCTCCAGCACATCGAACAACTCACGAAGGACACGACTCTGGCCGATGATCCCTTCGAAGCGGTAACGCGCTTGGAGCTGCGAACGCAGGTAGGCGTTCTCGTTCCGGAGCCGGCGCTGTTCGAGCGCGCCGTGCAGGACGTGCAGCAGTTCCTCGCTCTGGAACGGCTTCGTGATCAGGTCGGCGGCGCCCCGTTTGATGAGGGCGACGGCATCGCGGACGGTGCCATAGCCGGTCATCACGACGACCAGGATGTCCGGGTAGCGGTCGAGCGCGGCGTCGAGGACGCCGGTGCCGGCCAGTCCCGGGAGACGGAGGTCGGTCAGGACGATGTCGAAGGCGAATTGGCTGAGTGCGGCCACCGCCTCTTCGCCGGCATGGGCCTGAACGACGTGGAAACCGGCGTCGGCGAGCAGATCGGCGAGTGCGAGGCGCAGCGGCGTCTCGTCCTCGACGAGCAACAAATGCGCTTTTTGTTCAGGCATTTACGACGGGCGACAAGATTTTGGCGCCCCCGAGGGTACCGCGTCAACGCTGTAGCTGCGGGCCATCGGTGCCGATAGTGTGAACGACATTCGGGGAATTCGATCGCAGTGGAGGGATGAGGCCCATGGTTGGAGATCGCAAAACTTTGTCGATCCTGCAGGCGTGCCAGCACGTAGGGGTTAGCCGCCGTACGATCTATAACTGGATCAACAGCGGCAAGGTTGAATACGTGCGAACGGCGGGTGGATCCGTGCGGATCTTCGCCGACTCGCTCTGGCGCAAGCCGGACTCGCAGGCGGATGGCCTCGAGGGCGGCGCCGAGGTATCGACCCCGCCGGCGGCGTAGTGGCCGGCCTAGGCGTTCGATGAGCTACGCCGCTCCTCAGCCCGCACGGGATCCCGTCGCATCCGGCGCCGAGCCGGAGTCCGCGGATGCGTTGTTCCACCGGTTGAACAACCTGCTGGGGGTGGTGCTCGTCAACGCCGAGTTGCTCGAATCGAAGGCGCCGGACGCGGCCTCGCAGGCCCGCGCCGGTCAGGTGGTAGCGAGCGTGCTGGACGCCCTCGCGACCGCCCGTGCCTTGCGCAAGCACATGGGGTCCTAGAGGCCCACCAGGGCCCACCGCGGCTCCCCGCCGCGGCTGTGATGGCGACGATCCACCTCGTCTGCATCCTCGTGTCTATGCCGACGAAACCGTAAGATAAGAGTCAAGGATCCGTCACCGGCCGACGGGATTCCGTCAACTCCTTGACGACTCAGCCGGCGATATCTGCACACACCTTCACATGCTGGCACCGCGCTAAGTGCCACCAAATACGAAGGTTGTCATGGTTGCCTGCGGTTTGCCGCGGCGGCACGTCGAGTGACGCCCGGGCTGGTACCAGGGTTGCTCATAGAGCAGCCGCAACCATCCTCGAGGGGCCCCGCTGGGCGCCCTCCGCGACCGCAAGCCGGAGAAGTCCATGGCCAACCTCACCGTCGACCTCGTGACCCCGCAGGACCGCATCGTCGCCAGCCTGCCCTTCGTCGAATCCGTTGCCCGTCGGGTGGCTGCGTCGATGCCGCACACGATCGACCTTGGGGACCTGGTCCAGGACGGGATGGTCGGCCTGATTGACGCCGCCCACCGCTACGACGACGGGCGCGGCATCAAGTTCGAGACCTTTGCCGAGCGCAGGGTGCGAGGGGCGATGATCGACGCGCTGCGCAAGGATGCCTGGCCGCGCGGCGTCCGCCGCCAGCGTCGCGAGCTCGAGGCGGCCCGCGAGGCCATCCGCCGCGAGACGGGCGCCGAGCCGTCCCTGGCCGACCTGGCCGCCCGTGTGGGCACCGACGAGGTTCGCCTGAGTCGGACCATCGTCCGCATCAGCACCATCGAATCGACCTCGATGCTCTCCGCCTCGGACGGGCCGCCGGACGTGATGCTGCCCGATGTCTGCGTGCCGCCCGAGACGCCGACCCCCGACCGCGCCTACGAGACGTCCGAGACCCGCACGCGCGTCCGGCGGGCCCTCCAGACGCTCCCGCCACGCGAGCGCAAGGTCATCGGGCTCTATTACTTCCGCGACGTGACGATGAAGCAGATCGGGGCCCAGATCGGGGTCAACGAGTCGCGCGTCTCCCAGCTCCACGCCCGCGCCATCCAGCGCCTGCAGAAGGCCCTCGGCGGCGGCTTTTCGACCACGTCGCTGGCAGCGTTCCAGGCGGCCAAGGCGCGCCAGGCCGAGCGCCAGACGGTCGAGACGGTTGACGGGCCACGCGGCATCGTCGTGCCCTATCCGGTCACGTCGCGCACCACGCGTAGCAGCTCGGACAGCCGGAACGGCTTGGGCAGCCAGCGGCAGCCGCTCTCGACGAGGAAGCGTTCCGCCTCGGTGCCGGCGACGTCGCCGGTCACGAAGATCACCCGGCGCGCCAGCGTCGGGTAGTGCTCGACGATGGCCCGGAAGAACGACGGGCCATCGAGGCGCGGCATCTTGAGGTCGCAGATGATCGCGTCGAACGTGCGGCGGGCGGTGGCGTCGAGCCCCGCCTGGCCGTCGGCGGCGTGCGTGACGACGTAGCCCGCGTCCCCGAGACACTCGACCACGGCCGACGCCAGGCCGGGCTCGTCCTCCACCAGCAGCACCGCCGCCCCGGCCCGAGCCTCGGACAGCGGGGCCAGCACCGGCTCCGGCCGCTTGATGGGCTTGGTCGACGCCGTCGGCAGCTCGATCCGGAAGGTCGCCCCTTCGCCCGGTCCCGAATGCGCGGTGATGGCGCCGCCGTGCTCGTGGATGATCGCGTAGGCCACGGTGAGCCCGAGGCCGGTCCCCTGCCCCACGTCCTTGGTCGTGAAGAACGGATCGAAGATCCGCGGCAGCACCTCGGGGGCGAGGCCGGGTCCGTCGTCCGAGACCTCGAGGAGCACCACGTCACGCTCGCCGTCGTGCCACGTCCGCACCACCAGCGTGCCGCGACCGGCGGTCGTGGTCATCGCCTGTTCGGCGTTGATCACCAGGTTGAGCAGCACCTGCTGCAGTTGGTGCGGATCGGCGAAGACGTGCGGCAGACCCACCGCCAGCGCGTCGATCACGGCGATGTTGGCCAGACGTTGTTCGTGCAGGCGGAGCGCCAGGGTGTCGCGGACGACATCGTTGACGTCGACAGTGGCGCGGGTCGAATGGCGCTTGCGGGCAAAGGTCAGGAGATGGCGCACGATCCGGGCGGCACGCTCGGCCTCGTGCAGGATGGTGTCGAGCCCCTGGCGGATCTCGGGCCCGGCTTGCCGGCGGGCCATGCGCTCGGCCCACATCAGGATCGACGCCAGGGGGTTGTTCAGCTCGTGCGCGACGCCGGAGATGGTCTGGCCGAGGACGGCCATCTTCTCGGCCTGGAGCAGCTGCTGGTAGAGGTCGCGCGTCTCTTCTTCGAGCTTGCGCCGCTCGCTGACGTCGCGCAGCAGCGCGTCGACCTGCAGCGTGTCCGGGGTCGGCCCGGCCTGCGCCTGGCCGGTCACCTCGATCCAGAGCGGCCCGCCGTCGGCGCGTCGCAGTCGCAGCAGGTAGTCGGTGACGGCGCCGTCGCGGCGCAGGCGCTCGAGCAGGGCGGCGCGGGCAGCCGGATCGACGAAGCGGGCCGGGTCGAACGGCCGGACGTCCTCGGCTGGTGCGTCGGCGGGAAACCCGAAGAGCAGCCTCAGATAGGGGTTAGCTGCGCTGGTGGTGCTGCCGGTGTCGGATAGCGTGCCGAGGTGGACACCTTCGTGCACCATCTCGAAGAACCGGGTGAATGCGTCGGCCGGCAGACGGGGCTCGTCGGGCATGACCGCCCTCGACTCTAGCAGCCGTCGGTGGACTTCCACTACGGCGTCAGCAGCCCCGTGGCGGCACTCGGCCAGGGGCCGGACCGGCCTGTTCGGGGTATCGAAGCGATTCGTTTCAGCCGATTGACAGTCAGCTGGGCCAGCCGTACTCTGGTTGGGCTGGAAATCGGAAGACGCCCTCTGGAGGCACATGCACATGATTCGCTGGAAGTCCGTCCTCGTTAGCACCGCTGCTCTGGCCCTGGCCGCCCTCGCTGTCGCCGCGCCCGCCCGAGCGCAGAGCAACCGCCCGACCGTCGCGATCCTGGATCTCGACTACGGGGCCATCCAGCACTGGTGGGAAGGCAACTGGGACATCGGCAAGGGCGTCGCCGACCTGATCGTCGACGGACTGGTGGAAGACGGCAGCTTTCGCATGATCGAGCGGAAGCGGCTCGACGCCATCCTCGCCGAGCAGAACTTCTCGAACAGCGACCGCGCCGATCCGAGCGCGGCCTCGGTGGCCAAGATCGGCAAGGCGCTCGGCGTGAAGTACCTGCTGGTTGGCTCGATCACCAAGTTCGGGACCGAGAAGAAGGGGATGTCCGTCGGCGGCGGCGGCTTCGGCCGCATCGGCGGCGCCATTGGCGCGGTCGGGACGCAGAAGGGCAAGGCCAACGTCGCGATCACGGTCCGCATGATCGATTCGTCGACCGGCGAGATCATGGCCAGCGCCAAGGGCGACGGCATCTCGTCGCGCAGCGGCCTGATGCTGGGCGGCGGCGGGGCCGGGAGCGGCGGCGGCGGCGCCGGCGGCTTCTCGATGACGTCGTCGGACTACCGCGACACGATCCTCGGCGAAGCGACCGAAGCGGCCGTGAAGATGGTCGTCGAGAAGCTGGTCGCGGCCAAGAGCCGCCTGTAGACCGGCGAACTACGGGACGGTCGGGACGGGCGCCACGGAGCGCTCGTCCCGATCGCCCAGCGCGAAGGTCATGCGCCCCAGCATGACCGTCTCACCGCCGACGTGCGCGCGGCCCTGCAGCACCCCGACGCGGCTGCGCAGGCGCTGCACCCGGGCCTCGATGATCACCGAGTCGCCGGGACGCACGGTCCGCCGATAGCGCACCCGCTCGATCCCGCCGAAGAAGATCAACTTGTTCTGGTTCTCGGGCTTCGCCAGGATCAGGATCGCGCCGACCTGTGCCACTGCCTCGGTCAGGATCGTCGGCGGCAGCCCCGAGGTCCCGCGCCCGTCGTCCCACAGCAGCGGTTCGTTGCGGCTGATGTTCTTGATGCCGACGATGCGCTTGTCGAGCTCGAACTCGGTGACGCGATCGACCAGCAGGAACGGGTAGCGATGCGGCAGGATGCGCTCGATCGCCTGGTAGTCGAGAGGCAGCGTCAGGGGCATGAGATTCCCCCAGTATAATCGGGGCAGGGTGACACACTCTTCTTCTTCGGGGTCGCCCTTCGGCGCACGCGCCAGCGAACGGCAGCAGCTCCTCACGCTCTTCGACCTGGCCCACCAGGTCACCTCGGTCCTCGACCAGGACGAGCTGTTCGCCAAGATCAACGAGCTGCTCGGCCGGCTCATCCCGTTCGACGCGTTCGCCGTCTACTTGCTTCACCCGACCCGGCCCGAGCTCCGCATCGCCTACCCGTTCGGCTACCCGGAAGGGGTCGCTGAGAACGTCGTCCTGCAGGTGGGCGAGGGCCTGGTGGGTACGGCCGTCGCCGAGCAGCGTCCGCTGCTCGTCCAGGACGTCCAACGCGAGGCGCGCTACAAGAACCTGGTCCCGGGCATGCGCACGGCGCTGGTCATGCCGCTGGTCTACAAGACCCGCACCATCGGCGCGCTCAACATCCTGAGCCGCCACGCCAACGCCTTCGACGAAACCGACCAGCCGCTGCTCGGCCAGTTCGCTGCCTTCGTGGCGGTCGCCCTCGAGCACGCGAGGCTCTTCGAGAACGAGCGGAAGACCAGCGACACCTTCGAGACGCTGGCCGAAATCGGCCGCGAGCTGGCGTCGATCCTCGACCTCGACGAGCTGCTGACGCGGCTCGGCCAGCTGGTCAAGCGCGTCATCGACTACCGTAACTTCGGCGTGCTCCTCCTCGACGACGAGCATCGCCTCCGCGTGAAGGCGTCGGTGGCCTTCGGCGAGGCCTGCGAGCAGCGGACCTTCGCCCTCACTGAAGGCCTGGTCGGCTACGCCGCACTGCACTGCGAGGCGGTGCTGGTCGGCGACGTCACCAAGGATCCCCGCTACGTGCCGTGCATCGAGGACGTGCGCTCCGAGCTGGTGATCCCGCTGATGCTCAAGGAGCGCTGCATCGGCGTCTTCGATCTCGCAAGCGCGGAGCTCGACGCCTTCTCGCGGCAGGACGTCCAGGTGCTGACGCCGCTCGCCAACATGATGGCGGTCGCGATCGAGAACGCGCGCCTCTACGAGGCCGTCGCCGCCAACGAGCATCGGCTCGAGAAGGAAGTCCGCTTCGCGCAACGCGTGCAGCAGGCGCTGCTGCCGCAGGAGCTGCCCAAGCGGCTGCGCGGCGTCGACGTCGCCGCCCGCTTCGATGCGGCGCGCGAGCTCGGCGGCGACCTCCACGACTTCCTGACCCCGGAGCCGAACGGCCTCGTCGTCGCCGTCGGCGACGTGTCGGGCAAGGGCGCGCCGGCGGCGCTCTACAGCGCCTTCGCCGGCGAGCTGGTGCGCGGGCGGACCTATCGGCGGCGCTACACCTCGGTGCAATCGTCGCCGGCCGGGGTCCTCGCCGCGATGAACAACATCCTCCACGAGCGGCAGCTCGAGGAGTACTACTGCACGCTCTGCTACGCCTCGTTCGATTTCAAGCGCCGGCTCGTCACGCTGGCCAACTCGGGGCTGCCGTATCCGATCCGGTGCACCGCCGACGGCTGCGCCCAGATCGAGCTGCCCGGCGTGCCGCTCGGATCGTTCTCGGGCACGACCTACGACGAGGCGACCTACGCGCTTGCCGCCGGTGATGTCTTCGTGATCTGCTCGGACGGGATCTCGGAGGCGATGAACGAGAACAGCGAGGAGTTCACCTCGGCGCGGCTCCTCGAGGTCGTCAAGCGCACGCGTGACAGCAGCGCCAAGACCATCGTCGACGCGATCTTCGAAGCGGTCGAGGCGTTCCGCGGCGAGGCCATCCAGAACGACGACATGACCGCGGTGGCGATCAAGATCACCGCGTAGCGGCTGCAGGCTCGCGGGCGATTGGCGATGAAAAAAGCCCGCGGCACCGGACGGTGCGCGCGGGCGGGGGAGAAGTCGGTCGCGATCGGATCGTTGACGAACGAGACGGAGTACGGCGATGCCAGCGCCTGCCTGTGTTTATCGCACCCCGTTGACCCGACGCGACCTGCCGACCCCTCAATCAAATGGCGTGCCGCCCGCGCTCGGAGCGGAATCCCCGGCGATCGCGCGGCCTCGCGGGGCGCCGCGGCCTGACGTCCTGATTCGATGACGGGGCCGAGGACACTGACACCCTCCAGCGCGGACACTGACTCACGCAGGACACGAGTGGACGGATACAGTCCAGGGATGAGTCGTGGACCGGTACCGGCCGTGCGCATCCGCGCCGCCAACGACGCGCCGATCCGGCCGGAGCGGGCGTGTGTCCTCTACTGGATGGTGGCGACGCGCCGGGCCCGATGGAATTTCGCCCTGCAGCGCGCAGTCGAGCTGGCGCAGGAGCTCGACCGCTCCTTGATCGTGTTCGATCCGCTGCGCGCCGGCTACCCCTGGGCAAGCGACCGCTTTCACGCCTTCGTCCTGCAGGGGATGGCCGACAACGCCCGCGCCTTCGCCCGGGCGGGCGTCCGCTATCTGCCGTACGTGGAACCCGAGGCTGGTGAGAGTCGCGGGCTGCTCGAGGCGCTGGCCGGCCGTGCCGCCGCGATCGTCACTGACGACGCGCCGGTGTTCTTCCTGCCGCGGATGATCGCCGCCGCCGCGGCCCGCGTGGACGTCCGCATCGAGGCCGTCGATGGCAACGGCGTTCATCCGCTTCGCGCCGCCGACCGCGTCTTCCCGACCGCGTTCGCCTATCGCGCGCATCTCCAGAAGACCCTGGCGCGGCACCTCGACGACGTCCCCAAGGCCGATCCGCTGGCCGGCGTCCGCCTGCCGGCCCCGCCCGCGCTGGACGATGTGCTGACGCGCTGGGCGGAGGCGCGCCCGGAGCTGCTGGCGGGGACGCCGTCGGCGCTGGCGCGGCTGCCAATCGATCACGACGTCGCCCCGGTGTCGACGCGCGGTGGGGCCGAGGCTGGCCGGGCCCGCCTCGCGGCGTTCGTGGCCGCTGACCTGGCGACGTACGCGGACGGCCGCCACGCTCCGGACGCGCCGCGCACCAGCGGGCTGTCGCCATATCTCCACTTCGGCCATTTGTCGGCCCACGAAGTGTTCGACGCGGTGATGACGCACGAGGGCTGGACGCGCCGCCTGCTCGCCGCGAGGGGCGGCGGCAAGCGCGAGGGCTGGTGGGGTGTCGGCCGCGGCGCCGAGGCCTTCCTCGATCAGCTCGTCACGTGGCGCGAGCTGGGCTTCAACGCCGCCGCTCATCTGGCCGACTACGACCGATACGAGACGCTGCCCGCCTGGGCCCAGGCCACGCTCGCCGCCCACGCCCGCGACCGGCGTCCGCACCGCTACGACCGCGACGCCTTCGCACGCGCCGCGACGCACGATCCGCTGTGGAACGCGGCCCAGACCGAGCTGGTCCGCGACGGCCGCATCCACACCTACCTGCGGATGCTGTGGGGCAAGAAAATCCTGGAGTGGTCCGAGACGCCGCAAGCGGCCCTCGACACGATGATCCAGTTGAACAACACGTATGCGCTCGACGGCCGCGATCCCAACTCGTACAGCGGCATCTTCTGGTGCCTCGGCCGATACGACCGGCCGTGGGGTCCCGAGCGCGACATCTACGGCACCGTGCGCTACATGAGCAGCGACAACACGGCGCGCAAGCTGCGCGTGAAGGGCTACCTGGCGCGCTATGGCCCGTCGCTCCTTTCCTGAGCCGGTCTTGCGGCGGGCCGGCGCGCCCGGATAGTGTGATGCGCAAGCGAGTGTGACGATGCCGCCAACCGAGACCCGCGCTTTCGCGCACCGCGTGCGCCTCAACCTCGAAGCCATCGATGCCGTGGTCTCCGTGGCCCCGGCCAAGGCCCACCAGGTCACGCAAGTGGTGCTGACGCTGATCGGCCTGATCGTGCTGCCGCGCGAGGCTCACTTTCTCGAAGCCGCCGGTGACAAGACGCTGCCCGCCCTCGCCGCCGAGGGCTGGCCGGTGTGGACGATCGCCCAGGATGCGTCGCGGCGACCGGGAGGCGCCGCCGACACCCTCGGCGACCTGCTCTGGCATCTGCGATCGACGATCACGGCCGGGCAGATCCGCATGACGGCCGGCGATCGCCCGTTCGCCGAGGTCTATGTGTATTTCGATCAGCAGGTTTCGGGCGGCGAGATCGTGACCTGGTCGGCGTCGATCGCGGCGCGTGACCTCCGCGTGTTCTGCATCAAGCTGGCCGGCCTGATCGCGCGCGAGGATTGAGCCGCATGCGTCCCGCGGCCGTCCTCGTGGCTGTGGGCGCCGTGGCGAGCGTGGCCGCTGGTGCCGGTGGCGGGTGCACCGCGGCGACTTCGTCGAGGTGGCGGCGCGCTTCCTCACGACGGTGACCTTCGTGGGCTCGTGTCCGGCGCTGGTGCCGCCTGGCGAGGACTGATCTCGACGGCGGCGGACAGGCGCGCTATCGTCTCCTCGCCATGGACGCGACCGAAGAGGCCGCCACCCCCGCTCCGCCGGTCGTGACGGCTTCGCGCCGCCGCCTCGACGCCGATCGTATTCTCAGTCTCAGCGCGATGGCGGTCGGCGTCTGCAGCCTGTTCATCACGCTGTACCAGACGCACCTGACGCGCCAGGCGCAGGGCGCATCCGTCCTGCCCTATCTGGCCTTTGGAGTGACGTCGACCAACGACGGCGCATACATCACGCTCCGCAACGATGGCGTCGGCCCGGCCCACGTCGAGGCGTTCCGCATTCTCTATAAGGGCCGCGCGCGTGAGCTGGATCCCTACGAGTTCTACCTGGCCGAGAAGCCGGAGGCTGCTGCCACCGGAAATCTGTCGGTGGACCGGGTCACACCCGGACGCCTGCTGCCGGCGGGCGCGACCATCCAGATGCTCGGCGGCGGCGCCGGACTGCAACCGAATCCGCTCCTGGCGGACATGCTGAGGCTCTTCGCGCTGGCCGATGTACCGCAACCGTGGCTGGTGGAGCTGAAGGCGCTCGGCACCGAGAAGGCGGTCCTCGAGATCGTCTATTCGTCGGTCTACGGCGATCGCTGGCGCCTGCGTTCGGACCAGCACGTTCCCCAGCCGATGTGAACCACAGGTGATCCCAGATGGCCGACCAGATCTATCCCTACGCGACGCATCTCGACATCAAGTACCCCGCGCTCACCACCGTCGACGTGCCGGCGCTGGTCAAGGCCTGCACGGATCGCTGGTACAACCAGACGCTGTGTCAGGTGAACGGCTCGGTCGTGCGCCTCGGCGTGGTGCAGGGCGAGTATCACTGGCACAAGCACGACACCGACGACGAGTTCTTCTTCGTGCTCGAGGGCCACTTCGTGATCGACCTCGAGGATCGCAGCGTCATCCTCAAGCCGCAGGAAGGCTTCGTCGTGCCCAAGGGCGTGATGCACCGGACGCGCGCGCCGGAGCGGGCCGTCATCCTGATGGTCGAGACCGCGGCGATCGTGCCGACCGGCGACGCGTAGCCGTTGAACGGCCTGTTTCTGCGCGCGGTCGTTGCCTTCCTCGCGCTCCCGGGGATGGTGGCCTTCGTGATCCCGGTGCTGCTGATCACACCGTCGGACCGGCGGCGGTGGGTCGAGCCGTGGGGGGGCGTTCCGCTCGGGCTCGGGCTCGTCGTGCTCGGGCTGACCGTGCGGGAGTTCTACGTCGCCGGCCGCGGCACGCTGGCGCCGTGGTCGCCGCCGCGGACGCTGGTCGTCTCCGGTCTCTATCGCTTCTCGCGCAACCCGATGTACCTCGGCGTCCTGCTGATCCTCTGCGGCTGGGGGATCGGCCTGCGATCGTGGCCGCTCGCGCTGTATGCCGTGGGCATCGCCATCGCCTTCCACCTGCGCGTGCTCCTGCACGAGGAGCCGTTCCTGGCCCGCACGCAGCCGGATGCCTGGGCCGCTTATCGGTCGCGAGTCGGGCGCTGGCTCGGCCGTTGGTGACGGCTCGGCGTATCATCGCGCCAAGGCCGGGCCGCCTGTTGACCCGGGGCCGGCAGGGTCTGCTCGACCTCGACTCGTGGCAGACTGCGATCAGGCGCCGGGTGCAACCGGGCGCAATTCTAGAGGAGCAGCCATGCGCATTCGACACCTCGCCCTGGCGTCGGCGTTCGTCTTCGTGACCGCGCTCGCGGCGTACGCGGCCGACGTCGCCGGGACGTGGACCGCCGAATTCGACACTCCGATTGGTGTCCAGAAGTACGTCTACACGTTCAAGGTGGACGGCGAGAAGCTGACTGGGACCGCCGTCGCCGAGCGCATGGGCCAGAAGCAGCCGCCGGTGGAGCTGGTCGAGGGCACCATTAAGGGCGAGCAGATCTCTTTCACTGAGAACCTCGTGTTCGATGGCAATTCGCTGGTGGTCACCTATACCGGCACCGTGGCGGGCGACGAGATCAAGTTCTCTCGCAAGGTCGGGGACTTCGGCACCGAGGAGCTCGTCGCCAAGCGCAAGAAGGACTGAAGGACATGTTTTCGATTTTCAACAAGCTGACGGGGCGATCGGGCGCCGAGGCGGAAACGCCCGTCGGGTCGCCCGCCGCGGCCGCGGTCGCACCGGCGGCAGCGTCCGGCTTGGCGACGGATCCGATTGCGCCGGTGCTGCCGCCGCCCGATCTGAACGTCGAGGCCCTGGTGGCACCGTCGGCCGCGCCTCCTGCCGCCGCTGCGTTCGGGCCGGTCGACGCGGCCCGCACGGAGGCGCTCAAGGAGCCGATCGTCACGGCAATCAGCACCGTGTTCGACCCCGAGATCCCGGTGAACATCTACGAGCTCGGCCTGATCTACACGATCGAAGCCGACGCCGAGAGCCGGGTGCACGTCAACATGACGCTGACCAGCCCGGCGTGTCCGTCGGCGCAGCAGCTGCCCAGCGAGGTGCGCTACAAGGTGAAGGCGGTCGAGGGCGTCAGCGACTGCACGGTCGAAGTCGTGTGGGAGCCGCCGTGGACCAAGGACATGATGTCCGAGACGGCCAAGCTCACGCTCGGCATGTTCTGACGGCGCGCGTGTCGGACCTCGACCTCGGCGCCTACGCGGCGCGCATCGGCACGGCCGTTCCCGACGTCATCGATCTGCCGGCGCTGCAGCGACTCCACCTCGCGCACGTCGGCGCCATCGCGTTCGAGAACCTCGACGTGCAATGGCGCCGGCCGGTCCGAATCGACCTGGCCCACGTCTGGGCCAAGTTGGTCGGTTCGGCGCGCGGCGGCTACTGCTTCGAGCAGAACACGCTGTTCCGTGCGGTGCTGCGCGCCCGCGGTGTCGCGGTGACGGCGCGCGAAGCCCGCGTCCGCAGCGGCTCGCCCACATTCCGCGCCCGGACGCACATGACGCTCGTCGTCACCATCGGCGGCCACGATTATCTGTGCGACGTCGGCTTCGGCGCCTACACGCCGCTCCAACCGGTGCCGCTCAGCGGCGAGGCCGTGCGGCAGCACGCCTGGGTCTATCGCCTGGTGCCGGAAGGCTCGTTGACCGTGCTGCAATGGCAGCGCGACGGCGGCTGGCAGGATCTCTACGCGATCGAGCCGGGGGCGCCGGACGACATCGACTTCGAGATGGCCAATTGGTACACGTGCACGTGGCCCGAGAGCGGCTTCGTTCAGACGATGACGGCGCAGCGGGCTACGCCCGACGCCCGCTACACGCTGCGCAACTACACGCTGACCGAGGATTCGCGCGACGCCAGCTTCGTGCGGACGCTGCGCCGCGACGAGATCGTGCCGGTGCTGCGCGGGGTGTTCGGGCTGGACGTTCCAGACGGCGCCACGTTCCGCGCCCTCGACCCGGACGCATAGCCGTTTGGCGGCGTCCGTGCTACGTCAACCCTTGTTCGTCGAACTGGGAGCGGTCCTCGCGCAGCTGCCACGCCGTGGTGACCTCCACGTGTCCCTCGCGCACCGAGGTGATCGTGTAGAGCATGTTCGGCCAGGCGTGATCGAGGTCGTACTGCGACGGCCGCGCCGGATGATCGGGATGCGAGTGGTAGAACCCGATCAGCGTGCGCTTCGTGGTCCGCGCGTGCGCTTCGGCGGCGCGGTAGTCGCTCGGTTGGATCAGGAAGCGGCGGCGCGGGCCCTCGGACGTCGTGTTGGGGAAGGGGACCGCTTCGACCACGTCGAAACCGCCCTCGGTCATGCCACCATACAGCGCGCCGCAGCACTCGTGCGGATAGGTCTCGGTGGCGTGGTGCTCGATCATGGCGCGCGCTTCGGCCGAGAGCGCGACGTCGGCGACGGTCATGCCTTCTCCATCTGGCGTTCCGACAAGTAGCGCTCGCCGCTGTCGGGAATGATCGTGACGAACACGCCGCGATCGACGGCGCCGGCGATGCGCATCGTGGCGACGAGCGCGGCAGCACCGGAGACGCCGACGAACACGCCTTCCTCCCGCGCCAGCCGTCGCACCATCGCCCACGCCTCGTCGGTGTCGACCGCGACCGCCTCGTCGGCGAGCGTCGGGTCGTAGATCGGCGGGACGATCGCCGAATCCATGTGCTTCAGCCCCTCGAGCCCGTGGAAGGGCCCGTCGGGCTGCACCGAGATGAGCCGGACCTCGGGCGTCTCCAGCCGCAGCCGCCGGCCGGTGCCCATGAAGGTGCCGCTGGTGCCGAGGCCGGCGACGAAGTGCGTGAGGCGCCGGTTGGTCTGGACCAGGATCTCGACCGCGGTGGTCTCGTAGTGGGCCCGCCAGTTGGCTTCGTTGCTGTACTGGTCCGAATAGAAGTAGCGCGCCGGATCCAGCGCGAACAGCCGGCGGGCCTCGCGGATCGCCCCGTCCGAGCCTTCGAGCGGGCTGGTCCAGACGACATCGGCGCCGTAGATGTCGAGCAGGCGTTTGCGCTCGCTGGAGACATTCGACGGCACGCACAGCTTGACCGGGTAGCCGAGCGCGGCGCCGAGCATCGCCAGCGCGATGCCGGTGTTGCCGGAGGAGGCGTCGAGCAGGGTCTTGCCCGGTACCAGGGCGCCGGTGCGGAGACCGTCGCGGATCATCGAGGCGGCGGCGCGATCCTTGACCGAGCCACCCGGGTTGCGCGACTCGAGCTTGGCGTGGATCTCGACGCCGGGGTGCGGCTCGATGCGGCGCAGCCGCGCCAGCGGCGTGTTGCCGATGAGCGACCAGACGGCGCCTTCGAGCGGTCCCGACCCGCCGGCAGCGTCCGGCGAGACGTCGCCCGCGGCGCCGGCGGACGCGGGGGGCTCGGGGCGATCGGTGGCGCTCAGGCGCGGCATGTCGGCTCGTTTCACCGGTGGAAAAACAAAAGGCCCGGGAGCGTATCGCCCCAGGGCCTTGGATTCGTCGTCGCGGTGGTCGGTGTCTAGACCATTCCGTGACCCTCGCGCGACATCACCAGGACCGTAGGGGCTTGAATAGCCCGACAACATGCGCAGGTGATGGCCGCGAGCGTCATGACCCCTTCAGTGTCGGGCACAACGGCGGGCCGGGTCAAGCGGCTCGGGCAAGAGGCTCGAGCGCTTCGCTCAGGCGGTGGGACGGGCCTGGGGCGGGCCTGGCGCGATGCCCAGCTTGAGCGCGGCGGCGCCCACGAAGATGAACAGCAGGCGCATGAACCAGCCGCCGAACGGCTCGTTCCAGACGGTGAACTGTACGTGCTGGCCGGCGCCGGCTTCAAACGGCACCGTCTTCCAGACCAGCGTGTTGTTGGCCTTGAGGGCGTGCGTGCCGGGCGCGATCTCGCGGGTCAGCGTCTGGCCGTAGAGAAGCTGGCCGACGTAGGCGCCGTCGACCGAACACAGGATCTGGCGCGACTGCTCATCCCAGGCGGCTGTCCGGTGCACGGTCAGGCGGGCAGGCGGCGGTCCGGCGGCGTCAGGCTCGGACATGGCTGGTGGCGAGCGCGGCGCGGGCCTCCCGGACGAGCGCGGCGGCGGCCTCCGGCGTGTCCGCCAGAGCCGTGAGATGGCCCATCTTGCGGCCCGGCTTGGCGTCGCGTTTGCCGTAGAGGTGCAGACGGACCCCTGGTCTGGCCAGCGCGTCGACCCACCGCGGCTCGCCCTCCTGCCAGAGATCGCCGAGCAGGTTGGCCATCGCAGCCGGGCGGACCAGCTCGGTGGCGCCGAGCGGCAAGCCGCAGACGGCACGGAGCTGCTGCTCGAACTGGCTGGTGGCGCTGGCGTCGATGGTCAGGTGTCCGGAGTTGTGGGTGCGCGGTGCCAGCTCGTTGACGAGGACACGGCCGTCGCGGGTCAGGAACAGCTCGACGCAGAGGACGCCGATGACCTCGAGCGCCTCGAGCGTCGCGTGGGCGATGGCCAGGGCCTCCCGCTCGATCTGCGGCGACACCCGCGCCGGTGCCACCGAGACGTCGAGGATGTGGCGGGCGTGTGCGTTCTCGATCACGCCGTAGTGGGCGACCCGGCCGTCCACGCCGCGCGCGGCGACGACCGAGAGCTCGCGTTCGAAGTCGACGAACGCCTCCAGCACGGCCGGCTGGCGGCCGATCCGATCCCAGGCGGCGAGCGCGTCGTCGGCGCGTTCGATCCGCGCCTGGCCCTTGCCGTCGTAGCCGAAGCTCGCCGTCTTGAGCACCGCCGGCACGCCCAGCCGCGCGATCGCCGCGCCCAGTTCGTCCAGCGTCGCGACCAGCGCGTAAGGCGCGACCGGGAGACCGGCGCGCGTCAGGAACGCCTTCTCGCGTCCGCGGTGCTGGGTGGTGTGGAGCACCGAGCCGGCGGGCCGGACCAGCGCGCGCTCAGCGATCGCCGCGACGCTCGCCGACGGCACGTTCTCGAACTCGAAGGTGACCACGCCGACACCATCGGCGAAGCGCCGCAGCGCGTCGAGGTCGTCGTAGGCGCCGACCACCTCCGCGTCGGCCACGTGGCCGGTGGGCGAATCGTCCTCGGGCGAGTAGGTGTGGACGCGGTAGCCCAGCCGCCGGGCGGCGAGCGCGAGCATGCGCCCGAGCTGACCCGAACCGAGGACGCCGATCACCGATCCAGGCAGGATCGGGCCGTCGCTCACTCGAGCGTCTCCTCGCGCACCGCCTGGGCCCGCGCGTCGCGCCAGGCCTGCAGCCGGGCGCGCAACGCGGCGTCGCGGGTGGCGAGCAGGCCGACGGCGAAGAGGCCGGCGTTGGTGGCGCCGGCGGTGCCGATGGCCATCGTCGCCACCGGCACGCCGCCCGGCATCTGCACGATCGAGAGGAGCGAATCGAGGCCCGAGAGCGCCTTGCTCTGGACCGGGACGCCGATCACCGGCACCGTGGTCATCGACGCCACCATGCCTGGGAGGTGCGCCGCGCCGCCGGCGCCGGCGATGATGGCGACGAGCCCCCGCGCCTCGGCCTCGCGGGCATACTCGACCATCCACGCGGGTGTCCGATGCGCGGACACGACGCGGCATTCGTGCGCCACGCCGAACGTCGTGAGGATCTCGGCGGCGGCCTTCATCGTCTCCCAGTCGGATCGGCTGCCCATGATCACGCCGATGGTGGGGGAGCCGGCTGGCGAGGGCGGGGCCATAGGCGGACAGTTTACGGCAAGCCCGCGTATGGTTCCTGGGGGCAACCGCACGCAACAGCGGTAAACTGAGCCGGCCTTTTCCGGGCCCATCCGCGTCCCGCGCATGACCGCCGAACGCTCCCCCGCGTCGGATCAGCTCGCGCGCGCCCTCGACCGCGCCGTCTACGCGTCACTGCGCCCGGTCCTCGTTTCCCTCGCGGTCCTCTTCTGCCTGTTCGCGATCGCGCATCCGCTGGTGCTGCCGGTTGGTGTCGCCACTCCGATGACGATCCTGGCCGGGTCGTCGTCGGTCATCTTCCTGGTGCTCTACGGGCTGCTCCAGTCCGGGCGGCTGCCGGGCGGGCGCCCCGCCGTCTACTCGGCGATGGTCGCCGGCGTCGTGCTGCTCAACAGCCTGGTGCACCTGCATCTGGTGGGTGATCCGCGTGACACCACGAACGTCCTGCTGTTCATGGTCGGCGCCGGATTCCTCATGCTGTCGACCCGCGTCCTCCTGGCGTGTCTCGCTATCACGGTCGGGGGCTGGTACCTGGTCGCGAGCGGTCACCCGCCGTTCGAGCCGTGGTCGCGCTTCCTGTTCGCGCTGGTGTCGGCGGCGGTGCTCTCGCTGCTCGTGCACATCGTGCGACTGAAGACCGTGCTCGGCTTCGAGCAGCTGCGCGCCGAGCTCGAAAGCCTCGTCGCCGAGCGGACCCGCACGCTGGCCTCGGAGCGCAACCTGCTGCGCACGCTGGTCGACAACCTGCCCGACGGCGTGTTCGTGAAGGACACCGCGGGGCGCTACCGGCTGGCCAACCAGGCGCATCGCCGGCAGCTCGGTCTGGGATCGAACGAAGAGCTCGCGCACCGGACCGTCGCCGATCTGGCGCCGGGCGCGTGGTCCGAGCTCGACGTCGAAGAGGATCGGCGCGTCATCGCCAGCGGCACCCCGATCCTCGAGCGCGAGCACGTCATCCCGGCTGGCATGGAGACGGTGCGGCTGGTCACCAGCAAGGTGCCGGTCTCCGACCCGGGCGGCGTCGTCACCGGCCTCGTCGGCGTGACCCGCGACGTCACTGCCCTCCGCGAAGCGGAGGAGTCGCGGCGCCTGCTCGATCAGCAGCTCCAGGAAACGCAGAAGCTGGAGAGCCTCGGCGTGCTCGCCGGCGGCATCGCCCACGACTTCAACAACCTGCTGACCGGTGTCCTGGGCAACATCAGCCTGGCGCGGCTGCAGCTCGACAACGCGGTGGCAGCGGGCGCGCACCTCGACGACATCGAGACGTCGGCGATACGCGCCGCCGACCTCTGCCAGCAGATGCTCGCCTACGCCGGCAAGGGGCGGTTCCACCTGCAGCGGCTCGACCTCGGGGCGCTCGTCAGCGACCTGCTGCCCCTGCTGCGACTGTCCGTGGCCAAGGGCGTCTCGCTCCGTGTCGACCTCGAGCCGGGGCTGCCGGCCATCTGGGCCGACCCGACCCAGATGCGTCAGGTCGTCCTGAACCTCGTGACCAACGGCTCCGATGCCATCAACGGCGCCGGGACCATCGAGATCCGCGTCTTCGTGGTCGGTTCGGACGCGGCGGTCCTGGGCGAGCTGGTGCCGCCGATCGATCCGGAGAGCGCGTCGGACTACGTCGTGCTCGAGATCAGCGATACCGGCTCCGGCATGACGCCCGAGATGCAGGCCCGCATCTTCGAGCCGTTCTACACCACCAAGTTCACGGGCCGCGGCCTGGGCCTGGCGGTGGTCCACGGCATCGTTCGCGGACACCGCGGCGGCGTCCGCGTCGAGAGCGCGCCGCAGCTCGGATCGACGTTCGCGGTGGCGCTGCCGGCCATCACGGCGCCGGCCGAACCGCTGAGTCGATTGTCGCCGTTGGCGGGTGCGTGGCGCGGATCTGGTGTCGTCCTGATGGCCGATGACGAAGAGGTCGTCCGCGACGTCGCCGCGACCATGCTCCGGCAGGTGGGGTTCGAGGTCGTCGCCGTGGCCAATGGCCGCGAAGCGGCGCTGGCGTTCGCCGCCGAACCCGACCGGTTCGACCTCGTCCTGCTCGACCTGACCATGCCGATCATGTCGGGTGCCGAGGCGCTGCAGGCCATCCGAGAGATTCGGCCGGACGCCGCCATCCTGATGATGAGCGGCTACAACGAGCAGGAAATGCCGGGACCAACCGCCCCTGCCAGTCCCACCGGATTTCTCCATAAACCGTTCTCGATGCTGACGTTACGTGACAGGCTGCAGGAGGTGCTGGGGTCGGTCCCGGAGCGGCGGCAGGACTGACCGGAGTTGCATGACCGACCCAGATGGTCGTATATTGGCGTGCTTGAGCGAAACCCGCTGACCCGGAATGGGGCCCCACGAGGCCAATCCGAGGGAGAGTCATGAGTACGGCCACCGACACCATCGAGCAGCTCGCCACCCAGGAATATAAATACGGGTTTGAAACCCTCGTCGAAGCCGACACCTTCCCCCCGGGGTTGAGCGAAGACGTCGTGCGGGCGATCTCGGCCCGCAAGCGCGAACCCGAGTGGATGCTCGAGTGGCGCTTGAAGGCTCTCAAGGCGTGGACGGGGATGACGGAGCCGACCTGGCCCAACGTCCACTACCCGGCGCCGAAGTTCCAGGAGATCAGCTACTTCTCGGCCCCGAAGAACCAGAAGAAGCTGGAGAGCCTCGACGAAGTCGATCCCGAGATCCTGGCGACCTTCGCCAAGCTCGGGATTCCGCTCAACGAGCAGAAGCTCCTCTCCGGCGTCGCCGTCGACGCGGTCTTCGATTCCGTCTCGGTCGCCACGACCTTCAAGAAGAAGCTCGGCGAGCTCGGCATCATCTTCTGCTCGTTCTCCGAGGCCGTCGAGAACCACCCCGAGCTGGTGCGCAAGTACGTCGGCTCGGTCGTGCCGCACACCGACAACTTCTACGCCGCGCTCAACACGGCGGTCTTCAGCGACGGGTCGTTCGTCTACGTGCCCAAGGGCGTCCGCTGCCCGATGGAGCTCTCGACCTACTTCCGCATCAACGCCAAGGGGACGGGGCAGTTCGAGCGGACGCTGATCATCGCCGACGAGGGCGCCTACGTCAGCTACCTCGAGGGCTGCACGGCGCCGATGCGTGACGAGAACCAGCTCCACGCCGCGGTGGTCGAGCTCGTGGCGCTCGACGGCGCGACGATCAAGTACTCGACGGTCCAGAACTGGTACCCCGGCGACAAGAACGGCAAGGGCGGCATCTTCAACTTCGTCACCAAGCGCGGCAAGGCGATGACGAACGCGAAGATCACCTGGACGCAGGTCGAGACCGGCTCGGCGATCACCTGGAAGTATCCGAGCTGCATCCTGCTGGGCGACAACTCGGTCGGGGAGTTCTACTCGGTGGCGGTGGTCAACAACCACCAGCAGGCGGACACCGGCACCAAGATGCTGCACCTGGGCAAGAACACCCGCAGCACGATCGTCTCGAAGGGCATCTCGGCCGGCGTCGGCCAGAACAGCTACCGCGGCCTGGTGAAGATCGCCAAGGGCGCGACCGACTCGCGCAACTACACGCAGTGCGATTCGCTGCTCATCGGGGATCGCTGCGGCGCCCACACGTTCCCCTACATCGAGGTCAAGAACACGTCGTCCACCGTCGAGCACGAAGCCTCGACGTCGAAGATCGGCGAGGACCAGATCTTCTACCTGCGCCAGCGCGGGCTGTCCGCCGAGGACGCCGTCAACATGATCGTCAACGGCTTCTGCAAGGAAGTCTTCCGCGAGCTGCCGATGGAGTTCGCCGTCGAAGCGCAGAAGCTGCTCGGCGTCAGCCTCGAGGGATCGGTCGGCTAGCGCCTTCGCTCGCTGATACGCGCCGAGCGACGGCGCTCAAGGTCGCCATCCGATAAACCGTCATGCTACAGATCACCAACCTCCAGGCACGCGTCGCAGACAAGCACATTCTCAAGGGCATCAACCTCACCGTGCGCGCCGGCGAAGTGCACGCGATCATGGGGCCGAACGGCTCGGGCAAGAGCACGCTGGCCCAGGTGCTGGCGGGCAAGCCCGATTACGAGGTCACCGGCGGCACGGTGACCCTCGACGGTCATGATCTGCTCGACCTCGATCCGGAAGAGCGGGCCCGGGAAGGCGTCTTTCTCGCGTTCCAGTACCCGGTCGAAATCCCCGGCGTCAGCAACAGCTACTTCCTGAAGGCGGCCCTGAACGCCGTCCGCAAGCAGCGTGGCCTGCCGGAGCTCGACGCCATCGAGTTCATGAAGCTGATCAAGGCGAAGATGAAGCTGCTGGAGATGGATCCGACCTTCCTCAGCCGCTCCGTCAACCAGGGTTTCTCCGGCGGCGAGAAGAAGCGCAACGAGATCTTCCAGATGGCGGTGCTCGAGCCGCGGCTGGCGCTGCTCGACGAGACCGACTCGGGTCTCGACATCGACGCGCTGAAGATCGTCTCGGCCGGCGTCAACGCGCTGCGCAGCCCCGAGCGCGCCACGGTCGTCGTGACGCACTACCAGCGGCTCCTGAACTACATCGTCCCGGACTTCGTCCACGTGCTGTCCGACGGTCGCATCATCCGCTCCGGCGGCAAGGAGCTCGCGCTCGAGCTCGAGGCCAAGGGCTACGGCTGGCTCGACCAGGAGGCGGTGGCGCGGGCATGAGCATCACCGCCACCCAGACCACGGCGACCGACGCGCGCGAAGCCTACGCCAGCCGCGTCGACGCGGCGCGCGGTCGCGCCATCGAGCCGGCCTGGCTGACGTCGCACCGGGCCGCGGCGGCGCGGCAGCTCCTCGCCGAGGGCTTCCCGACGACCCGCGACGAGGAGTTCCGGTTCACCAACGTCGGCCCGCTCGTGGCCCGGGCCTATCCTGCCCCTGACGTACCGCCGGCGCGCGCCAGCCTCGACGCGCTGCGCGCCGAGGCCACGGTGCCCGGCCTGAACGCGCACGAACTCGTGTTCGTCAACGGCCGCTTCGCCCCCGAGCTGTCGTCCATCGAGGACCTGCCGGCCGGCGTCCGCCTCGCCAACCTGGCCTCGACGATCGGCGCCGAGCCGGCGCTCATCGAGTCGCTGTTCGGGCGCGCCATCACGTTCGAGATGAAGGGCTTCACCGCCCTCAACACGGCGCTCGCCGCCGACGGCGCCGTCCTCGTCGTCGATCCCGAGATCGTGGTCGAGCGGCCGATCCACCTGGTGTTCCTGGCCAGCGCGCCGGCGCCGTTCGGCGCCCATGTCCGCAATCTCGTGCGGATCGGGCACCACGCGCAGGTGCGGATCATCGAGTCCTACATCGGCGACGCCGGGCTGGAGTACTTCACCGACGCGATCACCGAGTTCGTCGGCGCCGACGAGTCGAAGGTCGAGTACTGCCGCGTGCAGCGCGAGAGCATGGCGGCGCACCACGTCTCGGGCACGCATCTGCGGCTCGGGCGCGCCGCGGTGTTCGCGTCGGAGAGCCTCTCGCTCGGCGGCGCCATCGTCCGCAACGACGTCAACGCCGTGCTCGACGCGGAAGGCATCAGCTGCACGCTGAACGGCCTGTATCTCGTCGACGGCGATCGCCTGGTCGACAACCACACGACGATCGACCACGCCAAGCCCCACTGCGAGAGCCACGAGCTCTACAAGGGCATCCTCGACGACCGCGGCCGCGGCGTGTTCAACGGCAAGATCTTCGTCCGTCAGGACGCGCAGAAGACCGACGCCAAGCAGACCAACAAGGTGCTGCTGCTGTCGGACGACGCCACCATCGACACCAAGCCGCAGCTCGAGATCTTCGCCGACGACGTGAAGTGCACGCACGGCGCGACGATCGGACAGCTCGACCCGACGCAGATGTTCTACCTGAAGTCGCGCGGCATCGACGAGGAGCACGCGCGCTCCATCCTGCTGCACGCGTTCGCCGCCGACATCGTCGAGCGCATCGAGGTCGAGGCGCTGCGCACGCACCTCGAGCGTCTGCTCCTCGATCGCCTGCCGATCGACTGAACGGACTGCAATCATGAGCCATGAGGGCGCCCACGCACCGGCCCGAGTGAAGTTCGACGTCGCGGCGGCGCGCCGTGAGTTTCCGATCCTCACGGAGCGCATCCACGGGCGCGAGCTCGTGTATCTCGACAACGCCAACACGACGCAGAAGCCGAAGCAGGTGCTCGAGGCGCTGGACGAGTTCTACCGGCACCAGAACGCCAACATCCATCGCGCGACGCACCTGCTGTCGGAGCGCGCGACGGCGGCGTACGAGGGAGCCCGGGCCAAGATCGCGCGCTTCATCGGCGCGCGCGAGAGCGGCGAGGTCGTGCTGACCAAGGGCTGCACCGACAGCTTGAACCTCGTCGCGCAGAGCTTCGCGCGGCCGCGGCTGAAGCCCGGCGACGAGATCCTCGTCACCTGGCTCGAGCACCACTCGAACATCGTGCCGTGGCAGCTCATCGCCCAGGTGACCGGCGCCAAGCTGCACGTCGTGCCGATCAGCGAGGCAGGCGACCTCAGCCTCGAGGAATTCGAGCGGCACCTGACGCCGCGGACCAAGATCGTCTCGGTGACGCACGTCTCGAACGCGCTCGGCACCGTCCTGCCGGTGCGCGAGATCGTCGAGATGGCGCACGACCGCGGCGTGCCGGTGATCGTCGACGGCGCCCAGTCGGCCGCCCACCTGCCCGTCGACGTGCAGGCGATCGGCTGCGACTTCTTCGCGTTTTCGTCCCACAAGATGTACGGTCCGACCGGCTCGGGCGCGCTCTACGGCAAGCGCCGCTGGCTCGACGAGATGCCGCCCTGCCAGGGCGGCGGCGACATGATCTCGACGGTGTCGTTCGAGGAGAGCACCTGGGCGCCGGTGCCGCACAAGTTCGAGGCGGGGACGCCGAACATCGCGGGCGTGGTCGGCTTCGGCGCGGCGGTCGACTTCCTGCGGCAGTTCGATCTCGCCGACATCGAGGCGCACGAGCACGACCTGCTGGAATACGGCACGGCGCGTCTCGCCGACGTGTCCGGGCTGCGCATCATCGGTACCGCCGCGCGCAAGTCGGGCGTGCTGTCGTTCGTCATGGACGGCATCCACCCGCACGACATCGGCACCGTGCTCGACCAGGCCGGCGTGGCCATCCGCACCGGCCAGCACTGCGCCCAGCCGGTCATGGATCGCTACGGCATCCCCGCCACCGCCCGCATCTCGTTCGGCCTTTACAACACGCGCGCCGACGTCGATGCCGCCATCGGTCCGCTCCACGACGTCCGCAAACTGTTCGGCTGACGACACGTGCTCGGAGCAAGCTCCGAGCAAGCTCCGAGCAACTAGCAGAATCTGCGACTATGGACGCGCTTCGCGAGCTCTACCAGGACGTCATCATCGACCACAGCCGCCGGCCGCGGAACCGCCGCGACATGCCGGAGGCGTCGGCGCAGGCGTCGGGCCACAATCCGCTGTGCGGCGACCGCGTCTCGGTCTTCGTGCGGATGGAGGGTGACGTCCTGCAGGATGTCAGTTTCGTCGGTTCCGGCTGCGCCATCTCGCAGGCATCGGCCTCGATGATGACCGACTGCCTGAAGGGCCGGACACGAGCCCAGGCCGCAGCGGTGGCCACGGCGTTCCAGCGGCTCGTCACAGACGCTGGCGCAACCCTGCCCGAGGGCGACGACCTGGTCGAGAAGCTCGAAGCCTTCGCTGGTGTCCGCGACTTCCCGTCGCGCGTGAAGTGCGCCTCGTTGCCCTGGCATGCCCTCCGCGCCGCGCTGGACAAGCCGGGCGCCGTCCCTGTCGTCTCGACGGAATAGCCGCGACCGCGAGCGACTCCGGAGTCGTTCCCCGTCCCCGAGTAGACGCGACCCCAGACGACTCCGGAGTCGTCTTCATCCCCGAGTCGTCGCACCGGCTATGCTGCGGGTGTGGCCCCGATCGCGGATCCCGATCGCACGCTGGCGCTGAAGGCCGACGTCGTCGAAGCGATCAGCGGCGTCTTCGATCCCGAGATCCCGGTCAACGTCTACGAGCTGGGGCTGATCTACGACATCGTCATCGATGCCGAGGCGATCGTGCACGTCACGATGACGCTGACCAGCCCGATGTGCCCCTCGGCGCAGCAGCTGCCGGCCGAGGTGCAGGCGCGGGTCCGTGCCGTCGCTGGCGTGGCCGACGCCCGGGTCGAGATCATCTGGGAGCCGCCGTGGACGGCGGAGCTGATGTCGGACATCGCCCGGCTCCAGCTGGGGTTGTGACGCTGAGGTGCGCCCGCGCCGCACCTCCGTGATCGTCCGCGCCCGGGCGCGCCTCGCTGTGCTCGAGCTTTGCCGCGGCGCGCCGGCGCGCCACAATGGATCCATGGGCCCCTGGCGTCGTGCGGTCATCGTCCCCGCGGTCATCCTGGCGACGACCATCGCGCCGGCTGCCGCGCCGCAGGCGAAGCAAGCGCCGCCCGCCGTCCCCGCGCAGGCGCCGGGCCCGGCCACCGCCGCCGCCGCCCCGGCCGGCACCCCCCCGGCGGTCTACACGCCAGCGTTCAACACGCCGCTGGCGCCGTCCGACCCGTTCATCCGCAAGATGCGGAGCGCGATCCGCTTCGACGACGACCTGCAGCAGGCCTACACCTACCTGGAGCGCCGCCGCGACGTGAAGATCACCGGGCTGGGCAAGGTCACCGTCGGCCCACTCCGGACCTTCGAAGTCTATCCATCCAATCAGCCCGGGCGCACCTACAAGCGCCTGATCGCCGTCGAAGGCAAGCCGCTGCCGCCGGCGGAGCTGGCGCGACGCGACGACGAGCACCGCCGCAACGTGCTGGCAGAGATCGAGCGCGACAAGGTGGAGCCGCCGGCGGCGCGCAAGGCGCGGCTGGCCAAGGAGGCGCAGGAGCGCCGCGAGCGCGACGCCATCGTCAACGACGCCTTCGCGATCTTCCAGGCCACCGTGCTCGGCCGCGACACCATCGATGGCCAGAGCGTCCTCGTGCTGTGGCTCTCGCCGCGAAAGAACGTGTCGCCGCGCACGCGCGAGGGCGGCTACATGACGACCTTCGCCGGAAAACTGTGGGTGGACGAAGCCGGCGGCCAGATCGTCAAGATCGACCTGACCGCGTTCGACGACATCTCGGTCGGGCTCGGCGTCGTCGGGCGGGTCCACCAGGGCGCGCGGCTGGAGTTCGCGCGTCGGCGCGTCAACAACGAGGCGTGGCTACCGTCGTCGTCGCACATCAGCGCGAAAGGCCGCACGCTGCTGTTCCGGCCGTTCACCTTCGACGTCCGCACCGACTACATGGACTACAAGAAGTGGTCGGTCGACACCAAAGTGACCTTCGACGGCCCAACCAAGCCGTAGGGGCAATCTCGCTGCTACACTGCGGCGATGCCTGCCACCATCGCCTACGCCGCGCTGCTCCGCGCCGTGAACGTGGGCGGCACCGGCAAGCTGGCCATGACCGACCTCGCCCGCCTGTGCACCCACGAGGGCCTCTGCGACGTGAAGACGTATATCCAGTCCGGCAACGTGGTCTTCACCAGCCCGAAAAGGGAAGCCGCGGTGAAGGCCGCGCTCGAGCAGATGCTCGAGCGCCACATGGGCAAGCCGGTGGCGGTGATGGTGCGCACGGCCGACGAGCTCGACGCGACGATCGCCGGCAACCCGTTTCCCGAAGCGCCGCCGAACCGGCTGCTGATCACCTTCTTCGACGAGCCGCTGCCGAAGACCGCGATCGCGGGCGTGGTCGCGCCCGACGGCGAGCGCCTGGCGGTGCGCGGCCGTGAGTTGTTCATCCACTTCCCGAACGGCATGGGCGCGTCGAAGCTGAAGTCGCCGGCGGGCGTGAAGCTCGGCACCGGCCGGAATCTGAACACTGTCGTCAAGCTGGCGGCCATGACGCGGGCCCTCAAGTGAGCTACCTATGACCTCCCGCCGGCTGACGCTGCTCGCCCTGCTCGTCGCGGTGTTCTTCCTGCTGCCGTCGGCCGTGCACTTCTATGCCGACTGGCTCTGGTTCGGCGAAGTCGGCTACCAGGCCGTCTATGCCCGAAGCCTGACCACCCAGTCGACGCTGTGGCTGACCACGTTCGTCGTCGCCTTCGGCGTGCTGATCCTCAACTTGCGCCTGGCGTTCCGGGTCCTGACGCGACGCGAAATCGTCATGGTCACACCGGAAGGGCCGCGGGCCATCGTGGTCGATCCGACCCGCCTGCGCCCGATCGTGACCGTGGCGGCGGCCGGCTGCGCGGTGCTGGTGGCGTCGATCGCGGCGGCGCGCTGGGAGACCTGGCTCGTCTTCTGGAATGCCGTGCCGTTCGGCAAGACCGATCCGGTCCTCGGCTACGACGTCGGCTTCTACGTGTTCAAGCTGCCGTTCTGGCGCTGGCTGCACTCGTTGGCGATCCTGATGCTGTCGCTGTCGACGCTCGGGATCACGCTCATCTACCTGGGCGCCGGCTATCTGCGCCTGAGCCCGCAGCGCGGCATCCAGCTGCGGGCGCCGGCGTCGACGCACGCCGCCGTGCTCGCAGGCTTCTGGCTGATGACGATCGCCTTCGGGGCCTGGCTGTCGATCCCCGAGATGCTGACGGTGCCGTCGGGCCTGATCACCGGCGCGACCTACGTCGACGTCCACGCGCGCATGCCAGCCGCCTACGCCCTGGCGGTCGTGGCCGCGCTCGGCATGCTCCTCGCCGCCTACCAGATCGTGCAGGTGCGGCTGTGGCCGCTCGTCGCCGCGTTCGGGCTGTGTGCGCTGGTCTCGATCGGCGGCGCCATCTACGCGGCCGGGCTGCAGCGATTCGTGGTGGCGCCGAACGAGCAGGCGCGTGAGTCGCCGTACATCGTGCACAGCATCGCCGCCACCCGTGCCGCCTTCGCGCTGGAGCGCGTTCAGGAGCGCGAGCTGTCGGGAGACGCGACGCTGACGCGGCGCGATCTCGATGCCAACGCGGTGACCTTGCGCAACGTGCCGCTCTGGGATCACCAGCCGCTCAAGGAGACGTTCAGCCAGATCCAGGAGATCCGCACCTACTACGACTTCGTCTCGGTCGACAACGACCGCTACATGATCAACGGCGAATATCGCCAGATCATGCTGTCGGCGCGCGAGCTCAACTCGGAATCGCTGCCCAACCGCAACTGGATCAACGAGCACTTCACCTTCACGCACGGCTACGGCCTCACGCTCGGGCCGGTGAACCAGGTGACGCGCGAAGGCCTGCCGACGCTGTTCATCCGCGACCTGCCGCCCCAGTCGACCGTCGACCTGCCGGTGACCGAGCCGAGCCTCTACTTCGGCGAGCTCTCGACCGACCACGTGTTCGTCCGGACGAAGACGCGCGAGTTCCACTATCCGAAGGGCGCGGACGACGTCTACACCGAATACGGCGGGACGGGCGGCGTCGGCGTCGGATCGTTCGGGCGCAAGCTGCTGTTCGCGCTGCGGTTCCGATCGATGAAGACGCTGCTCTCGGACGATCTCACCGCCGACAGCCGCATCCTCTATCACCGCCGCATCGCCGATCGCGTCCGCCTGATCGCGCCGTTCCTCGAATACGACGCCGATCCCTACCTGGCGATCGATCAGGGCCGCCTGTTCTGGATCCAGGACGCCTACACGACCAGCGATCGCTACCCCTATGCGCAGCGCGCCGGCGACATCAACTACATCCGCAACAGCATCAAGGTCGTGATCGACGCCTACCACGGCACCACGACGTTCTACGTGATCGACCCCAAGGATCCGATCGCGGCGACGCTGGGCCAGGCCTTCCCCGGCTTGCTCACGCCGGCCTCGAAGATGCCGGCCGGCCTGCGGCAGCGGATGCGGTATCCGCAGACGATCTTCACGATCCAGGCGTCGATGTTCTCGACGTACCACATGGATCGGCCGGACGTGTTCTACAACCGGGAAGACCAGTGGGAGGTGCCGGCGATCGCCGCGCCCGGCGGCGAGCAGAAGCGGATGGAGCCGTACTACGCGGTGATGCGGCTGCCCGGAGAGGCGCAGGCCGAGTACATCCAGATGCTGCCGTTCACGCCGCGCCAGAAGGACAACCTGGCGGCGTGGATGGTGTCGCGCAGCGACGGCGATCGCTATGGCGATCTCGTCGTCTTCAAGTTCCCCAAGCAGAAGCTGATTTTCGGCCCGCGCCAGGTTGTCGCCCGCATCAACCAGGACCAGGTCATCTCGCCGCAGATCACGCTGTGGGGCCAGCAGGGCTCGCAGGTGATCCAGGGCACGCTGCTGGTGATCCCGATCGAGGAATCGCTGCTGTACGTGCGGGCGCTATATCTCAAGGCGACAGGCGGGACGATCCCCGAGCTGAAGCGCGTCATCGTCGCCCATCAAAATGAGATCGTGATGGCCGAGACGCTGGACGCAGCGATCGACCTGTTGTTCGGCAAGGCGGGTGCCGCGGGGGCAACTCCGTCGCGCGTCGAGACTGGCGCCGCGGCCACCCAGCAGGCGGCGTCGGCCGCGCCCGGGGCCGCCCCCGTCGAACGGTCCGCTACAGCCGACCCCGAGCGCAAGGCGCTCACCGCCGAGGCGCTGGCCCACTACGAGCGCGCCCTCGCCGCCCAGCGCGACGGCAACTGGGCGCTCTACGGCGAAGAGATCAAAAAGCTCGGCGAGGTGCTGCAGAAACTGCGCTGAAACCCGGACCATCGCGAGCAGCATCGGGAGCCGCAGCGTCCGACCGGGGCGGCGTTCTCAGTTCTTCGGCTTCGGCGTAGTGGCGTACTCGGGCGCGCCTTTCACGCTCGGGTGATCGTCGTAGTTCGGCGAGCAGCACGCCTTCTGCGCCGCCTTGCGCACCATCACCTCGGTGCGGGTGAGGTTCTTGTCGTACATCTGCATCAGCCAGCGGCCGTCGCGGGCGTGCACGGCCGGCGGGTTCTGCGGCGTGTAGCCGCGGGCGACGACGTCCTGATGCAGCTTCTGGATGTCCTTCGTCTCGAGGCAGTAGTGGTGCATCACCCCGAGCTGCTGCACGGTGAGCTTCTCGGGTCGCACCATATATTCGAGCCAGTCGTAGCCGTCCGGGACCATCATCGAGATCCACTGGAAGGCGTCATCGCGCGGGCCGCCCTTCCACTGCAGGCGGAAGCCGAGGATGTCCTTGTAGAAGGCGTCGGCCTTGGCGACGTCCTTCACCTGCACGCCCACGTGGAGGATGTGGTCGGAGATGCGCGTCGGCGACAGGTGCTTGCCGGCGTCCTTCTTGTGGACCGAGCCCTTCATGTACTGCACGAACTGGATGGCGTGCCCGTCGGGGTCCTTCACGACGAAGCTGCGGTTGCCGTTGGCGTCGGTGTCGACCTTGGCCGGCACCTCGACGCCCTTCGCCGCGAGGTAGTCGCGCAGGCCGCGGGCATCGGTGGTCTCGAAGCCGATGCGGATCAGGCGATCCTCGTCGCCCTTCAGCGTCGGCGAGACCTCGACGAACTGCGTGTCGTTGACCTTGAAGGCGACCAGCTCGCCATCGACCAGGGGATCCTTGGTCGTGAACGCCTCGGCGAAGCCGACGACCCCACCGTAGAACGCGCGCGCCTCGTCGAGGCTCTCGACCTTGGCGGCGAAGCTGGCGATGCCGGTGATCTTGGGACGCTTGGGCTCCGCCGCGGCGCGCCCGACGGGCACGGCCAGCAGCAGGCCCAGCGCCAGGGCGAGCTGGCGGTAGGGTTGGGACATAGTTGTGGGCTCAGACTATGCGATCTCGGGTCTTGACGACGAGTCCCGCCCAATCGTGACGGCGGGTCAGTCCGACCGGGCCTACGGTCCGTTGCTGCTACGATCCGGCGTGATGTCGAACCTCCTCCGCCGTGTCGCCTTGGCCGCAGGGTGGGCCTTGCTCGCAGGGAGCGCCCCCGCCTTCGGCCAGGCGCAGCCGGCCACGCAGACCACCCCGTCCCACACGCGCGCCCACGTAGATGCCTTGGCCTCACCAAAGCTCGAGGGCCGCCTCACCGGATCGCCGGGCGCCGACGCCGCGGCGGCCTACATCGAGCGCGAGCTGAAGCGGATCGGCGCCAAGCCGTTGCCGGGGGCGACCGGCTTTCGGGTGCCGTTCAGCTTCACGTCCGGCATCAAGGACGAGGGCAGCACGGTGAGCTACTCCGGCCGGGGCTGGCTCGAACCGAAGGACGTGCTGGCCCTGTCGTTCTCGGACGCCGGGTCGGTGAGCGGTCCGGTGGTGTTCGCCGGCTACGGTCTCCGCGTGCCCGCCGAGAACGGGAGTGGCTTCGTCTACGACAGCTACGCCGGCCTCGACGTGAAGGACAAGATCGTCCTCGTCCTGCGCTACACGCCGGAGAAGGCGGAACGCGAGCAGCGCGAACAGTTCGTGCGTTACGCGGCGCTTCGTTTCAAAGCACAGGCAGCCCGCCAGGCGGGGGCCAAGGCGATGCTCATCGTCTCGGGGCCGAATTCCGTTCGTCCTGGCGAGATCGTTCCCATGTCCTATGACACGGCCGCCGCCAGCTCGGGGATCGTGGCGCTGAGCGTCAGCAGCGATGTCGCCGACAGCCTGTTCAAGGGCACCAAGACGCTGAAGGAGGCTCAGGACGCGCTGGACAGCGGCAACCCGCACGTGGCCGGCTTCCCCCTCTATGACGGCCGGTTCAATGCGTCGGCGCAGCTGACGCGTCAGACGGCCACGACATACAACGTCGCCGGCTACCTCCCCGCGACGCGCGCTGTCAGCGGCGTGGCCAAACCCTGGGTGATGCTCGGCGCGCACTACGATCACCTCGGCCACGGCGGCCGCGGATCCTCGCTTGCCCGCGCCGGCGAAGAGACCAAAGTGCATCCGGGCGCCGATGACAACGCGTCCGGCGTCGCCGCCGTGCTGACCGCGGCGGAGCGTCTCAAGAACGGCTCCCGCGGACGCAACGTCGCGTTGGCGTTCTGGTCGGGCGAGGAGTCCGGCCTGCTCGGCTCGGCGGCATTCACAGCCAAACCGCCAGTGCCGCTCGATCAGCTCGCCGCCTATTTCAACTTCGACATGGTCGGGCGCCTGCGCGACAACGCGCTGCAGGTGCAGGGCGCCGGCTCGAGCCCGACGTGGGCGGCGCTGGCGGCGTCGGCCAACGCCGATCCGACCCTGAAGCTCGCCGTGCAGAATGATCCAAACCTGCCGACCGACTCGTCGTCGTTCAACCTGGCCGGCATTCCAACGCTGTCGTTCTTCACCGGCAGCCACGAGGACTACCACCGCCCCACCGATACCGCGGATCGGGTCGACACCGCGGGGATCGATCGCATCGTGCGCTACGCCGCCACCATCGTGCAGCGCGTGGCCGATGCCGCCGACCCGCCGGCGTTCGCCAAGGTCGAGCCGCAGACGCGCGGACGTGGCGCGCGCGACGGCATCCGGCTCTACACCGGCACCATCCCCGACTACGCCACCGAGACCAAGGGCCTGCTGCTCGGCGGCGTCAGCGCCGGCGGCCCGGCGGAGCAGGCCGGCTTGCAGAAGGGCGACGTCATCGTCGAGATCGCCGGTCAGTCGATCGCCAACGTCTACGACTACACGTATGCGCTCGACGTCATGAAGGTGGACCAGCCGGCGAAGGTCGTCTACCTGCGCAATGGCGACAAGCGCGAGACGACGCTGACGCCCCGCGCGCGTCGATAGGCCACGAGCGCCCCTCGACGTCTCTCGACCCCGATATACGCCCCCCGTGAGCACCCCGCTCGAGGACTACGCGCTCATCGGCGACTGCGAGACCGCGGCGCTCGTGTCGCGCTGTGGTTCGATCGACTGGCTGTGCTGGCCGCGGTTCGACTCAGGCGCCTGCTTCGCCGCGCTCGTGGGCGGCCCCGAGCACGGACGCAGGTTGATCGGGGCGCAGCATCAGGCCGGCTGAACAGCAATCGACCTGAGGTCCGGTGTCAAACGTGCTGGACGTGTTCGTCTTGATCGAGGAGGTAATCGATGCGCAGCCTGCGGAGCTTCACCAGCATTTCGCTCGACGGCTTCTTCACCGACGCGAAGAGCGACATGAGCTGGGCTCACAAGCACGACGAGGAATGGAACGCGTTCTCGAGCCGTAACGCCGGCGGTGACGGTGCGCTGCTGTTCGGCCGTGTCACTTACGAGATGATGGCGGCCTTCTGGCCGACGCCCGAGGCGGCCAGGATGCTGCCGCAGGTCGCCGAGGGCATGAACCGGATGCCCAAGTTCGTGGCGTCGCGGACGCTGGCCAAGGCCGCGTGGCAG
>JANOIR010000204.1:0-12493 GCA_031407765.1 Vicinamibacteraceae bacterium | reverse complement strand
TTGGATCTCGCTCAACTGGATGTTCGAGAACGCCAGGCGTCACGGTCTTCCGATCGATGCCGCGGCCATCGCCGCCAACCTGGCGGACCGGACCGGCCCGGGAGCGGTCACGGTTCGTGACCGGAAGATCGAGCACGAGCGCCGCCTGTTTCCGCAGGACGTACTCCACGTCAGCGTCACCTGTACGGCCGACGAGCTCTCGCGCCGCGGACATGGCGCCGTGCTGCGGCTCTCCAGAATCGACGACGCCGGCCAGTTCTCGCTGTTCGCCGCGCGGGCCGCGGGCCAGTCGGCATGAAGCGGCGGGTTCTTGGCTCGGCCTCATCGATCGCAGGCCAATAGCGCTGGGATTTTCGAGGAGACTGCGATGGCTATATACGCTTTCGATGGCACGGGGCAGCGGGACGACAATCCGGAGATCGAGAACGACGGCGACTCGAACGTCGCCCGGTTCTTCTCCGCCTATCGTCCGGGCGATCTCGACAAGCCGATCGACGATCGGCGCAACCACTACCAGCGCGGTATCGGCAGCGCTGGTTTGTTCCGCAAGGCGCTGGGCACCATTACCGGCTTCGGCGGCCGCACCTTCGTTCGACGAGCCCTCAGCAAGCTGCGCGACAACTTCAAAGCGGGCGACGAGATCATCGATGTCGTCGGCTTCAGCCGCGGCGCGGCGCTCGCACTCGATTTCGTCAACGAGATTGCCAAGGGGGAGGCCCGGCGCCCCGACGGCCGCATCCCGACCGTGCGCTTTCTCGGATTGTTCGACTGTGTGCCGTCGTTCGGCGTCGCACTCGTTCCCATCAACATTGCCTGGGATCTCGATCTGCCCCCGAACGTGGAGCGCTGTTTCCATGCGCTGGCGCTCGACGAACGCCGCAGCAACTTTCACGTGCATCGGCCCAAGCTGCTCGGCGGGGGAGCGCCGAACCGCCTCACGGAGGTCTGGTTCCGCGGCGTGCACTCGGACGTGGGCGGCAGCGGCGCGAAGGAAGAGCCGAAGCGCGGGCTGGCCAGCATCGCCCTGCACTGGATGATCGTCAACGCCAAGGCCGCTGGACTCAACTTCGACGAGGCCTTCGTAGGCGCCAACGAACGTGCCATGGTCACGACGGCGAAGATGCTCGACAACTTCGATCCGCTCGAGACGCATTTCAGAAAGCTTCGCGACGGCGACCTGATCCACCACACGGTCGCGGTCCGCGAGAAGTGCAACAACCCGACCGGCACGTGCACCGTCGTCGCCGACCTCGGCGAGGTAAGAGGCCCGTTCCAGGCGCGGGACGATCTCGCGTAAGCTGGCGCTCGGCGCGCCAGTCCATGCAGCTGACTCCAACCGTCTTTCTCTGCCTTTCCATCGTCCTCCTCGCGCAGGGCGGCGGCTGGCGCGCGAAACCCGACGTCGTCGCTCGCGCGTCGGCCCAGCGGCCGGACACCAACCACGACGAAGCGCGTGTGCCGCGATACACGCTGCCCGATCCCCTGGCGGGGCGGAGTGGCCCGGTCAGGACGCCGGCGCAGTGGACATCACGCCGAGATGAGATCCTCGGCCTGTTTCGCGACACCGTGTACGGCCGCTCGCCCGGCCGTCCAGAGCATCTCGCCTTCGCCATCCTCGAGGAGAACCCGCGCGCCCTGGACGGCGCGGCCACCTTGCGGCGCGTCCGGATCGTCAGCCGCCAGGCGCAGCGATCGCATCAGTTCGAGCTCACCCTCTTCGTGCCCAACACCCCGGGCCCGGCGCCGCTGTTCCTGCTGATCAACAACCGGCCCGCCTCGAACACCGATGCCTCCCGGAAAGAGAAATCCACGTTCTGGCCGGTGGAGGCGCTCGTCGTGCGCGGCTACGCGATGGCCACGATCCAGGCCGGTCAGCTCGCGCCGGACGACAAAGACGCGTTTCGCGCCGGCGCGATGGCGCTGTTCGACGACGCGGACAGCGGCAAGCCTCCGGCATATACGTGGGGCGCACTGGCGGCCTGGGCGTGGGGCGCCAGCCGCGCCATGGACTACCTGGTCACCGACGCGCGCGTCGATGCCGCTCGCGTCGCCATCGTGGGGCACTCGCGCGGCGGCAAGGCGGCGCTCTGGGCCGGAGCCGAGGACCCGCGGTTCGCGCTCGTCGTGTCGAACGAATCCGGCGAAGGCGGCGCCGCGTTGAGCCGCCGCTGGTATGGCGAGACGGTGGCGCGTATCAACACCGCGTTCCCGTACTGGTTCGCCCCGGCCTACAAGGCCTTCAATGGGCGCGAGGCGGCGCTGCCGGTCGATCAGCACATGCTCCTGGCATTGATCGCGCCGCGTGCGCTCTACGTCGCCAGCGCGGACGAGGATCTGTGGGCGGATCCGCGAGGCGAGTTCCTGTCGCAGGCCGCAGCGTCGCCCGTCTTCGGCCTGTGGGGCGACCCGCCGATTGGCCAGGACGCGATGCCGCCGCTCGACACACCGCTCGTGAGCGGCCGCCGCGGCTATCACGTCCGCACCGGCACCCACGACCTGACTCCGTACGACTGGGACCGATTCGCGGACTTCGCCGACCGGGTCTGGAAGAAGTGACATCGATGAGGAGGGATACGTGGTGATGTGGTGCCGACGGTGCGTGCTCGTCGCGTTCGTGTGGATGGCCGCCGCCGGATCTGCCGTGGCCCAGCACTACCAGACCGACTTCCCGCCCGACGAGTTCAAGGCACGGTGGGCCCGGCTGCTCGACAAGATCGGGCCGGAAGCGGTGGCCGTGCTGCAGGGCGTGTCGCTGACCAACGGCTACACGATGCCGCGTCAGCACAACACGTTCTACTACCTGTGCGGCATCGTGACGCCGGGCGCCTATCTGCTGCTCGACGGTCGCACGCGCAAGGTGACGTTGTATCTGCCCCCGCAGAACGCGCAGCTCGAACGCGCCGAGGGCAAGGTCCTCTCGGCGGCGGACGCGGACCTGGTGCAGAAGCTGACCGGCGTCGACCAGGTGCTCGACTCGGGGCAGATGCGCGAGAACTGGCCGAGTGGCACCGGCGGCACCCCGCGCCTGGCGGTCATCTACGCGGAGTTCGAGCCAGCGGAGGCCCAAGGGCAGAGCCGCGGCGAGCTGCGGATGGGCAACGCCGCGATCGTCAACGACCCCTGGGACGGCCGGCTGCCGCGCGAGAGCCGCTTCGTCGAGCTGCTGCGGCTCCGCAACGGCCGGGCCGCGATCCGCGATCTTTCGCCCATCCTCGACGACCTGCGCGCGATCAAGAGCCCGCGCGAGATCGCGCTGATCCGCCGCGCCTCGCAGCTTGCCGGCCTCGGCCTGATGGAGGCGATGCGCAGCACGGAAGCGGGCGTCTACGAGTACCAGCTCGACGCGGCCGCACGGTACCTCTTCCTGGTCAATGACGCGAAGCTGGAAGCGTATCGCTCGATCACCGCCGCGGGCACCGAGAACATCAACAACATGCACTACTACCGCAACACGCGGCGCCTCGAGGACGGCGAGCTGGTGCTGATGGACTACGCGCCCGACTACCGCTACTACGTCAGCGACATCGGCCGCGTGTGGCCGGTGAACGGCAAGTACGCGCCCTGGCAGCGCGAGCTGCTCCAGTTCACCCTGGACTACCACAAGGCCGTGATGTCGCGCGTGAAGCCGGGTATCACGCCGCAGCAGATCCTCGCCGACGCACGCGCGGCCATGGAGCCGGTCATCGCGAAGACGAAGTGGTCGAAGCCGATCTACGAGGCGGCGGCCCGTCGCCTGATCGAGACGAGCGGCGGCGCGATGTCCCACATGGTCGGCATGGCCGTCCACGACGTCGGCAGCTATCGCGACGGCCTGAAGCCGGGTCACGTCTTTTCGGTCGATCCGCAGCTGCGGGTGCCCGAGGAGAACCTGTATCTGCGCTTCGAGGACACCATCGTCGTCACCGAGACCGGCTTCGAGAACTTCACGCACTTCATCCCGATGGAGCTCGATGCCATGGAAGCGCTCGTGAAGGAGAAGGGCCTGGTGCAGAAGGTGCCGGCGGGACCTCGAGACGAGGCCCTCCGCAGCAAATCACCCTGATTGAGACCTCCGCAAGGCGAGGCCGGCCGCCCGCCCGTCAGGACGGTCCTCGAACGTCGAACTCCAGCTGCTGGACGTCGAACCTGGCGTACTCGAGCGCGCGGCCGTCGATGATCCACGCCGCGACGACGCGATGAGGCACGAGGACGCCGTCAACCGGGCGGTAGTCGCTGTACCGTCCAACCCACGGAGTCAAGATCGCCTTGCCGCCGTCGTCACGGAAGCGGTCCGCGGAAAACGTCATCGGCAGGTCGTCAGCCCCGAACTCGAACACCGCAGTCCCGGAGCGACCGTTGACCTGCAGTGTGGCGCTCGCGCGACGTGCACCGACGGCGGACCACTGAACGTAGCGGCCATCGAGGAACGCCGTCGGGAGCCAGGTCATCTCGCCAAGTAGACGTACGAGGGCACCCTGGTCCAACTGGGGCCCGCGGCTGTCGGCGATCGTGAACGTCGACTCCATCGTCACGAACATGTTTCCCTCGCCGTTCACCGACCGATCGCGCGCGTCGATCCACAGCCCTGGAAACGGCCGAACGCGTCCCCACCAGATGAAGCCCGGCGGCTTGGCGCTGAAGTGCTGCTGACCGCGAATCGGCAGCCACGCGCCGTCGAGCGACGGACGAAAGGTGCCGCCGTGACGGAGCCGAACGGTTCGGAGCGGACGCTGTCGTGCGCCGATCGCCTTGTTGAGATACCGCCGAACCGGATCGGGAAGCCCGATGATCGGCTGTAGATCCAGAACGGGCACGTCAAGGGTAGCCTCCAGTTCGTGGACCTCGCGCGCCACGCGCCGTTCGAATCGAAGGCTGTTTACAGACGCCACGACACCACAGGCGCCGACGACAGTGACGACCACCCACCAAGCCACCCACCACATTGCCGTGCTCCTCGTCGTTGTCCACCGCCCAGCCGGCGTTCAGGTGTTCACAGCGTTCGAACTGCGGTCGGATGGTGGCGACTTCACGGGCTGATTCCCGCAGGGCGCGGTGTTTCTGGCCGCGCATCGGCGGCGCGCCAAGGACTGTAGGCGCGTGCGGCGGTCCCGGCTGTCCCAATGTGCACACGGGCGCCTTGTTGACGGATCGCGCGGACACGTTACGCACCGCTGCCTCGAGCGGTGAATCGCGGGTGGAAGCCCGAGAAACCGCACACGGCCGCGGTCGATCTCGAGGCTGGCGATGACGGCTATGCGGATGTCGCCCGCGCCGGGCTGCTACGATACGCTCGCGTTCACGATCGTCGTCACCGAGACCCGCTTCGAGCACTCCACGCATTTCATCCCGATGGAGCCCGATGCCATCGTCAGGAAAGGGACCCTCATGCGCGTTCGCCGGTTGCCCGTCCGATGCCGGACACTCATCGCGACGCTCGCCATGCTCGTCGCCGTCGCGGTCCTGCAGGGAGCCCAGCCCGTGCCCCTCCGCTCGGAGTTCATCTACGACCACGGGCCGTATCCGCAGGTCCACGCCTCGACGCTGGTCGAGACGACGTCGGGTCGACTCCTCGCGGCCTGGTTCGGCGGCACGGAAGAGGGCCATTCCGATGTCAGCATCTGGCTGGCGGGCTACGAGAACGGCCGCTGGTCGCCCGGCGTGAAGGTGGCCGACGGCGTGCAGGATGCGGCGAAGCGGTACCCGACCTGGAACCCCGTGCTCTTCCAGCCGCGCGACGGTCCGGTCATGCTGTTCTACAAGGTCGGGCCCAATCCGCGCGAGTGGTGGGGCATGCTGATCACGTCCGCCGATGATGGCCGCACGTGGAGCGCACCGCGCCGCTTGCCGGAGGGCATCCTCGGCCCCATCAAGAACAAGCCGGTGCAGCTGGCCGACGGCACGATCATCGCGGGGGCGAGCACGGAGTCCGTGGACACGGACGCGTGGCGGGTGCACGTGGAGATTACGCGCGACCTCGGACGCACCTGGGAGCGTGTTCCGATCGCCGACGGCGGGTTCAACGCGATCCAACCGGACATCCTGCAGCACGCGGACGGGCGCCTGCAGGTGCTCTGCCGCAGCAAGGAAATGCACGTGCCGACGAGCTGGTCGTCCGACAACGGCCGCACGTGGAGCCCGCTGGCGAAGTCCGGGCTGTACGCGGTCAACTCGGGCAGCGACGCGCTGACGTTGAAGGACGGCCGGCACGTGCTCGTCTACAACTACCGCGATCGCCCGGACGGGGTGCCGGACAACTACCGGCCTGAGGCGCTCGTGGGCATCACCGGCGCGCCGAGCGGCGCGCGCGCCCGCTGGCCGTTGGTCGTCGCGGTCTCACGCGATGGAGTCGCCTGGACGCAAGCGCTCACGCTGGAGAACCAGCCCATCCGGCATGGCTACGCGTACCCCGCGATCATCCAGACTCGCGACGGGCGGATCCACGTGGCGTACACGTTCAACCGCGAGAAGATCAAGCACGTGGTGCTCGATCCGAGCGCGTTCTGAGGCTGGGCCAGGCCGCTAGTTCTTGCGACCAGGAGTGCCGAGACCCGCAGGCGTCTCCCGCTCTTCCGGGAATCGCGGCAGTGTGCCAGGGCCGCCGCCGTGTTCCCACACCTTGCTGTAGACCTTCGCGATGCTCTCGCGCTTCACGACTCGCATGGCGATCTGGTTCGCCAGCTGCTCGGTCTGCAGATACGGATGGTGGGTGAAGATCCACACGTGGCCGAGCTCATGCGCGATCACGGCCCTCAGCTCGTCCGGGGTCAACTGATCGAGGAAGCCTTGCTCGATCGAAAGCCGGAAGGTCTGCACGGCGCCCTTCACAGGCTCGACCGACGCCTTGAGCGGGTTGGTCACCACCAGCTCGACCCTGACCGCCTGCTTCAGGGCCAGTTCCTTCCGCAACGCGTCGACGATCTTCTGGATCCGGCGAGTCGATGGGGTCGGGCGGCGGGCCGACCCGGCCGCTGACACGCTCGAAGGGGCTGCCAACAATACAAGCCCGACGATCGTCAGGCAGAGGCAGGTGAGACGCTGACGTCGTGAGTAGGGCATGTCTGTTAATCGAGCGGTCTGTACTCTTAATCGACCACTTGCCGACGAACCTTCAGCCCGACTGGACAGACGTGTCCTGCCGCTCATCAGTTGCGTCTCGGTTCTGGGCGCGCGCCAGGGTGCGGATGAACTTGCCAGGTGTGTAAGCCTTCGGAACTCGGCCGGTCGTCGTGTGCGTAAAGAATACCAAGTCCGAGGCGGCTGATCCAGGGCAGGGGCCCAGACGAATCAACAGTTTCTTCCCGGTAGGGAGAATCGCGGCGGTTTCGGCGGGCGGCCCGGGACTTGCTCTATGGGTGGCGTCAGTCGGTCACTGAGAACCTGGGAGATACACATGAGAAAAATGACGTTCCCCGCGATCGCCGCCGCCGCTCTCTTCGTTGTCCCGGCGCTTGCCGGTGCCCAGACCCCGCCGCCCGCTCCGTCGCCGACTCCTGTGCCGACGCAGGAACCCGCCACGGCCACAGCTCCCGCTCCTATGCAGCGGGCTTCGAAGGCTGAGACCGCCAAGGGTGAGCTGGTCAAGGTTGACGACGCTGCCAAGACGATCAGCATCAAGGGCGCCGATGGCGTCGAGACCGTGTTCGCCTACAGCGCTGCGACGGAAGTTGCCGGCGGACGCGATGGCGTCGCTGGCCTCGCCACCAAGGCGGGCACCAAGGTGACGGTGCACTTCACGTCCGAGGCCGGCACGAAGACCGCCACGAAGATCGAAATCCAGGGCGAGAAGAAGCCGTAACGTTCGACTCGTAGAAGAACTGTGTGGGCGGGGCCAAGGCCCCGTCCCACAGCGTTGTCCCCCAACCGAACCATCTGCCCGCCGCCACGGCGGGCCGTCGACTAGGATCCCTCGCATGGCCGAGGATCCCGACACCCTTCCCATCACCGAGCACGAGAACCCGCGATCACGCGACATCGGGTCGATGTCGATCGCGGAGGCCGTCGCGCTCATCAACGACGAGGACGCCCGCGTCGCCGAAGCGGTCCGGCAGACGCTGCCAGACGTCGCTCGCGCGATTGACGGCATCGTCGCCAGGCTCGAACGGAGCGGCCGTCTGATTCACGTCGGCACCGGCACGTCCGGGCGCCTCGGCGTGCTCGACGCCTCCGAGTGTCCTCCCACGTTTGGCGTATCGGCGGAGCTCGTACAGGGCCTGATCGCAGGCGGCTACGAAGCCTGCTACCGGGCCGTCGAGGCCTCGGAAGACGATCGGGAGGCGGGCCGCCGCGATCTCGATCGCCGCGGCGTCAGCGCGCTCGACGCGATCGTCGGCATCGCGGCATCGGGGCGGACGCCGTACACGATCGGCGCGCTCGAGCACGCGCGCGCCCGCGGCGCGTTCACCGTAGCCGTCACCTGCGCGCCGGGGTCCGAGATCACCCGTGTGGTGGACGTCGCCATCGTGCCGGTGGTCGGACCGGAAGTCCTCGCCGGCTCCACGCGCATGAAGGCGGGCACCGCGCAGAAGCTGGTGCTCAACATGCTCTCGACCGTGACGATGATCCGCCTCGGTTACGTCACCGGCAACCGCATGACCAACATGCGGGCGCGCAACAGCAAGCTGCAGGCACGCTCGATCCGCATCGTCCAGGCCGAGACCGGCGTCGACGCTGCGGCGGCCCAGGCGGCGCTGGAGCGGACCGAAGGCGACCTGCCCTCGGCGATCGTCATGCTGAAGTCGGGATGCACGCCGGCCGAGGCGACGGCGGCGCTCGCGTCGGCGAACGGGGTCATTGCCAAGGCGATCGGCTTGTTGGGGGAGGCGCTCGATCCGGCTGCGAGCCGCCCGCCAGATGCGGGATAGCCGAGGCCGCTCTCCGAAGAGCGGCCTCGGTCGGTTGCCTGGCCTCTCGCTCCCGCGAGGAGTCAGGGGGACGCTGCGTCAGCGGCAGACGATGTTGCCGTCGTCGATCGAGCGGCCGATCATCGCCCCGGCGCTGGCACCGATGATCGTGCCGAGCGTCTTCGAACGATCGCGAGCGATGATGTTGCCCAGCACGCCGCCGGCGATGCCGCCGACGATCATGCCGGTGGTCCCGTCGTCGCGCCGGCAGTAGTAGCGGTCGTCCGAGCCGCGGTAGATGCGATCCTGTCTGCTCATCCGCCGCGGACGATACCGGCGATCGTCGCGTCGGTAGTGCGGCGCCGCATCCCAGGTGCCATAGCCCGCATTCCAACCGTAGTCGCGTTCGCGTTCCTCGCGGTAGCCCGCATTCCAGCCGTAGTCGCGGTCGCGGTCCTCCTCGCGCTCGCGCCGATCCCGGCGCGCCTCACGGCGATCACGACGCTCTTCGCGGCGTTCCCACTGATCTTCGGCGCGATCCCGACGCTCGTCGCGGCGGTCCCACTGGTCTTCGGCGCGATCCCGGCGCTGGTGGTCGTTGGCGCTCGCCGCCACCGGCTGCAGGACGACGAACGACGCGACGAGCAACGCTGCGGTAGCCGTTCTGATGCGGTTCATCTGGACCTTCCTTCCCTACGGTCACGATTGACCCAGTCACCGGTAAGGCAAGCGACGTGCCGCACGTGATCGCAGCAAATATCCGCACGGATCGCCGGAAATGCCTGCCCTTCCCGCCGAGGGAGGCGCTGACGGCCTGGGGACGACACCCTGCGTGGACAACTGCCCCTGGTCGGAAGAAGCATTGATGAGCGCGCTGACCCATCTGTGGAACGATTCGGGCCCGGGCTCGTAGTGTCCCGGTCAGGGGGATTCTTCATGTTCGACCTGTTCCGCGACCTGCGGCATGCCGCCCGCCGGCTGGCCCGCACGCCGATGTTCACCCTGGCGACGCTGATGACGCTGGCGCTGGGGATCGGCGCCAACACGGCGATCTTCAGCATCGTCAACACCGCCCTCCTGAAACCGCTGCCGTTCCCTGAGCCGGACCGCCTCGTCGGCCTCTGGCAGACGGCCCCGGGCGTCAAGATCGTCGACCTCAATGCGTCGATCGCCGACTACGTCACCTATCGCGAGGAGTCGCGGACGCTGGCCGACGTCGCCATTTGGCAGGGCAGCGGGTTCACGGTGGCCGGCCGTGCGGAATCGGAGCGGGTCGAAGGCTTGATCGCCACCTTCCGGCTGCTGCCGATGCTGGGGGTCCAACCGATCCTCGGCCGGGCGTTGACGGAACGGGACGACCAGGAGGGCAGCCCGCAGGTGGTGATGCTCGGTCACGGCTATTGGCAGCGGCGGTTCGGCGCCGACCCGGGCGTCGTCGGCCGCCGGCTGGTGGTCGACGGCACCGCCCGCGAGATCATCGGCGTCCTGCCGCAGGGCTCCTGGTTCATGGACATGCGGCACGACCTGATCGCGCCGCTCCGCTTCGACCGGGCCAAAGTGCGCCTCGCCGGCTACAACTTCCAGGCCATCGGCCGTCTTCGTCCCGGCGTCAGCCTCGCGGCAGTGGACGCGGACGTCGCGCGGATGATTCGCGTCGCGTTCGGAAAGTTCCCGCCCCCGCAGGGCATGAGCCTGAAGATGATGGAGGACGCCCGGCTCGGCCCCAACGTCCGACCGCTGCTCGACGATTTCGTCGGCGACGTCGGCAAGAGCCTGTGGGTGGTGATGGCGACGATCGGGATCGTCCTGCTCATCGCCTGCGCCAACGTCGCCAATCTCCTGCTCGTCCGGACCGAGGGGCGCGCCCAGGAGCTCGCCATCCGCGCCGCCATCGGTGCCGGACGCGGGCGCCTGGCTCGAGAGATGCTCGTGGAGAGTGTTCTGCTCGGCCTCATGGGCGGAGCGGCCGGCGTCGGCCTGGCTGTCGGCGCGCTGAAGTTGGGCCTGAGCCTCACGCCAGCAAGGCTGCCGCGCCTCGAGTTGATCGCGGTCGATGCCACCTCGATGGTCTTCGCGCTGGTCCTCTCGGTCGCCGCCGGTCTGGCCTTCGGCGCGATTCCCGTCCTGAAACGGAGCCGCATCCGCCTTGCCGAGGCGCTTCGGGCCGGCGGCCGGAACGCAAGCTCCGGCCGCGATCGCAACGTCACCCGCAACACGCTGACGATCGTGCAGGTGGCGCTGGCGGTGGTGCTCCTCATCGGTTCCGGCCTGATGATTCGTACCTTCCAGTCGATGCGCCGCGTGCAGCCAGGGTTCGCCGATCCCGGCACGTTGCAGACGCTGCGGATCGCGGTCCCCGATGACGCTGCCGCCGACGACGCCCGGCTGCTGGTCCTGCAGCAGAGCCTGGTCGATCGCCTGGCGGGCCTCCCCGGGGTCACGTCCGCCAGCCTGATCAACGGATTGCCGATGACCGGCTTCAGCTCCCAGGACCCGATCTTCGCCAGCGACCTCGCGGATGCGGCCGACACCATCCCGCCGCTGCGCCGCTTCATCAGGGCGATCCCGGGCACGTTCCGCGTGCTCGGTGCGCCGCTCGCCGCCGGCCGCGAGTACGACTGGACCGATATCCATCAGAAGCGCGACGTCGTGCTGATCAGCGAGAACTTCGCACGTGAATACTGGGGCTCGGCGCCCGCGGCGATCGGCAAGCGCATCCGCTCGAATCCGAACGACTCCTGGAGCGAAGTGATCGGCGTGGTCGCCGATGTCCGCCACGACGGCGTGGACCGGCCGGCACCGTCGACGGTCTACTGGCCGCTGCGCTCACAGCGGTCGGTGACCTTCATGATCCGCGGGCCGCGCGCCGGGACGGAGAGCTTCGCGACCGAGATCCGCAGGGCCGTGTCGGCGGTGAGCGGCAGCCTGCCGGTCACGCAGATGCAGACCATGCAGCAGGTGTTCGACAAGTCGATGTCGCGCACCGCCTTCACGCTGACGCTCCTCGTCATCAGCGGTGGCATGGCCCTGCTGCTGGCGGTGGTCGGGATCTACGCGGTGATCTCGTACACGGTCTCGCAGCGCACCCGCGAGATCGGCATCCGCATGGCGCTTGGCGCCCGGCAGGAGAGCGTGAAGCTGATGTTCGTGCGCAACGGGCTCCTGTGGGCCGGCACCGGCGCCGTGGCCGGTCTGATCGCCGCAGTCCCCCTGTCACAACTGATGTCGGCGCTGCTCTTCGAGGTCAAGCCGATCGATCCGCTGACGTATGCGGCTGTCGCAGCCGGCCTGCTCGCCGCCGCCGCAGTGGCCAGCTACCTGCCGGCCCGCCGCGTCACCCGGATCCACCCGGTCGAGGCGCTCCGCGCCGAGTAGCTGCTGGAGGCACCGTGTCCGAGAACCTGATCACCCGACTCATTCCGCACCAGGGATGCGTGATCACCCGCCGGGACGACGCCATCGACATCGCAGGATCGGCGATGAACTGGGTCATGTCCGCAGCGGTCGCCCCATTCGTCTGCCGCGCGCCATTTGCCTTCCGCGTCGTCGGCAGGACGGATTCGACCAACCTGCGCATGCACTGGCACCGGGGCGAGCTGATCTTCAACTGGGAATGCTCGGTGCGGGAGCTGCGCGTCCACGATCCGGCCACGGCCGAGCAGCACAGCCTCAAG
>JANOIR010000200.1:0-3412 GCA_031407765.1 Vicinamibacteraceae bacterium | reverse complement strand
GGAGCGGACACGAGGTAGGTGTTGGCGGTGGCGAGCAGCAACTCGTCCTGCCCCTTCGGCTTGACGTGGCGGAAAAGGATGGCGAGGTCGACGCTGCCGGTTTCGAGCAGCGCCTCGAGTTCGCCGCCCTGTCCCTCGCGGATGTTGAGGCGGACGCGCGGTTGCTCCCGGTGAAGCCGTTCGAACACGTGGCTCATCAGCGGATGCGCGGCGGAAGGCACGATCCCGATGCGCACTTCCCCCATCGGCTCTTTCGCGCTCTGCCGGATCTCCTCGATCAGCTCGTCGTTCTGCCTGAGCCACTGGCGCACGCGCTGCTCCACGTGCCGGCCGAACTCGGTCAGCACCACGCCGCGGCCGGTGCGGCGAAAGAGCGGACTGCCGCATTCCTTCTCCAGCTCGCCAATCTGCCGGCTGATGTAGGACTGGACGGTGCCGCGCTCGGCCGCGACGCGGGTGAAGCTGCCGTGCTCGGCGACTTCGAGGAACAGGCGGAAACCGCTCGACTGGAGTTGCGCCATGCCCTTGAGGTATGCCTTATCTGGAATGTCTGAAGAATCTAATTTGATTCTATCGAGATAGTTGAGGGATCACTAGACTGGCGCCACACCGAGGAGGAAATGGCATGAAAAGACGCGACGTGATCAAGGCAGCGGCCGGCGCGGCCGCACTGGCGGCGATGGGGACCCGGGCGTACGGGCAATCCGGATGGCCGGCCAAGGACAAGACCGTCAGGGTGATCGTCCCCTGGCCGCCGGGCGCGGCGAACGATGCGCTCGGCCGCCTGATCGCCGAGCGGATACGCGCGAAGTTCGGCTGCACCACGATCGTGGAGAACCGCGTCGGCGGTGCCGGCCTGGTCGGAACGCGCGGCGTAATCCAGGCCGAGCCGGACGGCTACACCCTGCTCGCGAGCGCATTCAACACCGCGGTGATGCCGATGGTGCTCAAGGCCGCCGACTTCAACCCGGAGGTGGATCTCGAATTCGTCGGCCGCACTGCGGTCGCGCCGCTGGTGTGCGTCATGTCGGCGTCCATGCCGCAGAGGACGATCGGCGAGATCGTCGCCGCCGCCAAGGCGAACCCGGGCAAGTGGAACTTCGCGATCTCCTCGATGGGCTCGGCGGGGCACCTCGCGACGATCGAATTCCTGCGCCGCACCGGCGCGCAGATTCCGCTGGTCCCGTACAAGGGCACGGTGCCCGCGCTGCAGGACATCATGGGCGGCGCCGTGCAGCTCCTGATCGATCCCAGCTTCGCGCTCCTGCCGGCGGCGAAGGACCCCGCCAAGGTGCGCGCCGTCGGCATCGCCACGCCGCGGCGCTCGGTGCTTGCGCCGGACGTGCCGACGATGGCGGAGGCCGGCCTGCCGGGCTTCGAGTTCTACTCCTGGTACGGCATCTGGGCGCCGAAGGGCACGCCGCGCGAGATCCAGGCGTCGCTCAACACGGTGATCCAGGAAACGATGCGCGACCCCGAGGTGGTCAAGCGCCTCACCGGGTCGCTGCTCGAACCGGTGGCCGAAAGCATCGACGACAGCCGCAAGTTCATCCGCAGCGAGATCGTGCGCGGCGGAGAGCTCCTGAAGAGCGTCAACTTCGAGCGCTCGTAGGGTCGCAGCACCCGCGATGCGCCACGCCGTCGTCACCGGGACCAGTTCCGGCATCGGCCTCGCCGTCGCGGCCCGCCTGCTGAGCGACGGCTGCCGGGTGACCGGGCTCGACAGGGCGCCCGCGACGCTCTCGCACGAACGATTCCGCGGGCTGCCGGTCGACCTCGCCGAGGGCGACGGGCGCGCGCGCGCGCTGGAAGAGCTCGGCGCCGCCGATGCGCTGGTGCACTGCGCCGGGATCATGCGCGGCGCAAGGCTCGGCGAGCTCGACCTCGACGCCGGCGCGCTGCTGTGGCGCATTCACGTCGAGGCCGCGGCCGCGCTCGCGGATCGCCTCGCGCCGGGCATGGCGGCAGGCGGCCGCATCGTGCTGGTCGGCAGCCGCGCCAGCCTGGGCGCGATCGGGAAAAGCCAGTACGCCGCCGCCAAGTCCGCGCTCGTCGGGATGGCGAAGTCGTGGGCCAGGGAGCTCGCGGGGCGCGGCATCACGGTGAACGTCGTCGCGCCCGCGAGCACCGAGACGGCCATGCTCACGGATCCGCAGCGGGCGCAAACACCCGCGGCCGCCCTGCCGCCGATCGGCCGGCGCATCCAGCCCGAGGAGGTCGCAGCCCTGATCGCATTCCTGCTCTCGCCGGAGGCGGCTGCAATCACCGGCCAGGAGATCCACATCTGCGGCGGGTCCTCGCTCCAGTGACGGACAGCCGGAAAGGGGTGATCGGCGTCGTCGGGCTGGGCCTCCTCGGCCGTTCGATCGCGGCACGCCTTGCCGCAGCCGGCTTCGACGTCATCGGCTACGACCGCTCGGCCGAAGCGATGCGCGCGTTCGACGGACGGGCCAGCGAGGACGCGCTGCGCGCACCCCGGATCGTCCTGGCTGTCTTCGACAGCGCGGATGCGGAATCGGTCGTCGCCGCCTCGTCGGCGAGCCTGTACGTCGACTGCACTACCGGCGATCCGGCGCGCGTCGAAGCGATGGCCAGCCGGCTCGCGAAGCAGGGCGTCCGCTACGTCGAGGCGCCACTCTCCGGCTCCTCGGAAGCGGTGCGCCGCGGCGAGGCACTGATGCTGGTCGGTGGCGATACGGCCGGCTGCGAGGAGCTCCTCGAGGGCATTTCCGCGCACCGCGTGGCTGTGGGCGCAGCCGGCATGGCGGCGCGCGCGAAGCTCGCCACCAACCTGGTGCTCGGGCTCAACCGCGCGGCGATCGCCGAGGGTATGGCGTTCGCGGAGGCACTCGGCATTCCCCGCCGGCAATTCCTCGAGCTCGTGCGCGCGTCGCCCGCCGCATCCACGGCGGCGCTCGCCAAGGGGGAGAAGATGGTGTCGGGCAACTACACGCCAGAATCGCGCATTCGCCAGCATCTCAAAGACGTGCGAACCATGCTGGCGGCAAGCCGGCTCGAACTGCCGCTCACGCGGGCGCACGAGCGATTGCTTGAAGACGCCGTTTCGGCCGGCGACGGCGACCTGGACAACGCGGCGATCATCAACCGTTGGCAGGGTCGCCAGACTTGAGGAAGACCCACGACAAAATCGAAATATGGTGGAGGCGGCGGGAATCGAACCCGCGTCCACAAGTCATCCACAGTCAGGACTACATGCTTAGCCTGGTTGTTTGAGCTTCGCGTTGGACCCGCCAACCGGCAGGCTGATCCTCGGCTAGCCGCTTCGACGGATCCCCCGGGCCAAGCGGCCAAGCCCGGGAGAGAGGCTGGTGTGAATGACGCTGCACCTCTTTTAGGAGGCCTAACCCGCCAGCAGGTTAGTGCAGCGTCTAGCCGGTATTAGGCGGCTAGA
>JANOIR010000199.1:0-2294 GCA_031407765.1 Vicinamibacteraceae bacterium | reverse complement strand
CGCGCGGGTTCCGGCAGGCGCTCTCTTTTCGGACGGTGGCTGCCGGCCGTGATACGGAACAACTGGCCGGCGTCGGAGAGCACCCAGAGTTCGCTGTTCACGAACACCGCCCGCGTGAGGAAGCTCTCCTGGCCGCGTGGCTGAGCGTCCACTCGCTGAGCGAGCGGGATTGCCAGGAAGACGGCCAGCAGAGTGAGGCATCGCGTCATTCGAGAAGTATCGCTTTCGCAGAACGCGGGCGGTTCGCGAGGACCACGGCCGCGACATTGACGATCGCGAACAGCGCCGCGCCGACTGCCCACCACCAGTAGAACGCCGAGAACGCCGACGCCAGCAGGAGTCCCAGCCCCAGGCCGGCTGAAAACGTCAGCCCGGCAGCTGCACCCAGCCGCCGCCGCGACCATCCCGCGAGGCGTGCCCGCCGTCGCCAGAGCCCGGCGTGCAGCCAGGTCGAACCGCCGGCCAGCGGGAGGACGCCGGCAGCGTCCACGAGAGTCAGCGCATGGCCCGGGCTGATGGGAAGGAGCGGCGGTCCCTCGACGCTGGCGGGGAGGGCGAGGATGACGAGCCCCAGCGCGATGACGACGGCCGGGCCGCCGGGCCAGGCCTCGCGGTTGCGCGCAGAGACGTCGGGGTGCGGACGACCGCTCACGACCGGCTCACTCCACTCCGGGCCCGCACCGACGCCAACAATTGCTCTGCGTTCTCCCACGCGACGCGCCAGTGCACCTCGGAGCCGCCGCCGGGGGGCTCGACGATCCCGCGCTCGACTTCGCGCCCGCCGATGCTCGCGTAGAAGCGCCTGGCCGCGAGGTTCTTGTCGAACACGTACAGGTAGACGCCGTCGTCCGGGAATCGGCGATGCGTCTCGTGGGCGGCCGCTTCGAGCAGCCGCCGACCGATGCCACGGCCCTTCAGACCCGGCACGACGTGCAGATTGTCGACGAGCGTGCCCCACGTGGAGTCGACCTCGACCAGCAGGAACACGAAGCCCACTGGGCCGGCCTCGGACTCCGCGATGAAGCCGTAGTTCGCATCGGCCGGCATCTCCAGCCGCTGTGCCCAGACCTGTCGGCGCTCGGTGGCGATGTCGCCGTCGAGGTACTCGTCGCGAAGCATGCCGCGATAGGCGCTCCGCCAACTCGTGGTGTGAAGGTCGGCCACGGTCGCGGCGTCGGTCGCGACGATCGGCCGGGTGGTGATCTCTCCTCGATCCATGGAGCCGTTCCGTCGTATAAGTCAGTGGACAGACCACTTCGTTCTTGCCCGAAAGGACTGCCAGTATGTTCCGGATCAGCCTGCGTCCGGTCGTCCTTTGGCGCTGCTGCTGCCGCCGCGCTCGCCGCCGTATCGCTCCGCGCCAGCGCCCCGGCGACTCCGGCCGACCATCCGCCGCCGCTCGCCATCGGCGCGCCGGCGCCCGACTTCTCGCTGCCCGGCATCGACGGCAAGACCTACACGCTCGCCAGCTTCAAGGATGCCAAGGCGCTGGTCGTGCTCTTCACCGCCGTCCATTGCCCGACGGCGGAGGTCTACGAGGGCCGCATCAAGCAGCTCGTCGCGGACTACAAGACGAAGGGCGTCGCCTTCGCGGCGATTCAGCCGAACAACGCCAAGGCGGTGCGGCTCGACGAGATGGGCTACACCGACCTCGGCGACTCCATCGAGGACATGAAGACGCGCGCCGAGCACCGCGCCTTCAACTTCCCGTTCCTCTACGACGGCGAAACGCAGGAGGCGACCGCGAAGTACGGCCCGGTCGCGACGCCGCACGTCTTCGTCTTCGATCAGGCCCGCAAGCTCCGCTACCAGGGCCGCATCGACAGCAGCCCGCGCGAGGTCTACGCCAAGGTCGCCGACACCCGGCTGGCGCTGGACGCCGTGCTCGCCGGCGGCACGGTGCCGGTCGAGAAGACCCCGACCGTCGGCTGCTCGATCAAGTGGCTGGACAAGACCGTGTCGACCACCGCCGAGCAGGACGCGATCAAGAAGGAGCCGGTGGCCGTGACCGCGGTCGACGCCGCCGGGCTCGAGGCGCTGGTCAAGAACGCCGACAGCGGCAAGACACGCCTGATCAACTTCTGGGCCACGTGGTGCGCGCCGTGCACCGCCGAGTTCCCCGACCTGCAGGCGACGTGGCGGATGTACCGCAAGCGCCCGTTCGAGCTGGTCACCGTGGCCATCAACTTCCCCGACGAAGAAGCCGGCGTCCGCAAGTTCCTCGCCGAGCAGCACGCGACCACGAAGAACCTGCTGTTCGGGACGACCGATCCCTACGCCCTCATGCAGGTGGT
>JANOIR010000187.1:0-1756 GCA_031407765.1 Vicinamibacteraceae bacterium | reverse complement strand
CTCATGACTTCGCCCCCTTCGGAAGCAGGCCGCCGAGGCGGGCGGCGCGCGTCAGCGACTCCAGCCGCCGTGCCTCCACGGTGGCGGCGCGACGTCCCGGCTCCGTGATGCGGTAGTAGTTGCGGCGCTCGTCGCCGGCGTCGGCTGCCGGGCGCCGCGCCGCAGCCTCGATCAGGCCGGCCTCGACCAGGCGCGCGAGGGCGCGGTACATCGTGCCGACATCGGGCACGGATGCCTCGCCGCGCGCCTCGATGTCCTGGATGATCCCGTAGCCGTGGCGCTCGCCGGCGGCGAGGCTCAAGAGGATGTGGAACTCGACCGGCCGGAGCGACCCGCGGTCATCGGATGTGCGTCGTGCGCGATCGGTTCCCATGGCTGATCCTTGCGTGGAACATATATGCACCGCGCATGCATATATGTCAAGCATCGGCGCCCAGGAGAACGCCCCAGCCACAATCCCGGACGACGCTCAGTCGGCGCGAAGGGCGACCATCGGATCGATCCGCGAGGCGCGACGCGCCGGGAGATACCCGGCAATCAACGCGACAATCGCGAGAACCGCGGCCATCCCCACGAAGGTCTGCGGATCCCGCGCGGTCACGCCGAACAACAGACCGGACGCACTGCGGGCCAGCAACCAGGACGCGCCGGCACCGAACACGAGACCGATGATCGCCAGACGCAGCGTCTGGCCGATGATGCGGGCCTGCACGTCGCGCGCGGAGGCGCCCAGCGCCATGCGGATGCCGATTTCCTGGGTCCGCTGGTTGACGGAGTACGAGATCAGCGCGTAGATGCCGAGCGAGGCCAGGATCAGCGCGAACACCGCGAAGCCGCCCAGCAGGAGCACCGTGAAGCGGCGCGGCGACGTCGAGCGATCCACGATCTGCTGGAGCGTGCGGAAGTCGTTGCCGGCCAGGTTGGGCGCGATCGGGGCGAGGGCGGTGCGCAACGCCGAGCTCACCTGGCCGGTTGGCAGGCTCGAACGGACGACCAGGTAGGCCCCAGCGAGGTCGTCGCACTGGCGCGCCGGGAGGTACATCTCGTTGCCGGACGGCTGTTCCAGCGACAGGTGCCGGACGTCGCCGACGACGCCGACGACGCGGCGGTCCTTGCCGCAGGACCGGGCGATGTACTGCCCGATCGGGTTCTGGCCGGGCCAGAGGGCGTTGGCGAGGCTCTTGTTGATCAGCATCACCGGTTCCGTGCCGGGCATGTCGCTCGCCGAGAGGTCGCGCCCGGCGAGGAGCGGAACGCCCATCGCCGCCGGATAGCCCTCGGTGACCACCCGCGCGAACGCCAGCGGGAAGGTGCCGCGCTCGTAGGTCACGCCTTTGGCCCCCGCGCCCCAGGTGCGATTGCGTCCGAGGGGCAGCGAGTCCGTGATGGCGGCGTGCTCGATGCCGGGCGCCTGTCCGACACGGCGCAGAACGTCGTCCAGGTAGGCGAGGCGCTGCTCCGGCGTGTTCACCCGAGCGTCGGGGTCGACCCGCATCGTCGCGCTCCGCGCCGGCTCGAAGCCCATTCGCACGTCGAGCACGGCGGCCAGACTGCGAATGAGCAGGCCAGCGCCGACCAGCAGCACGCAGGCGAACGCGATCTCCGACACGACGAGAGCGTTGCGCACCAAGGTCCGCTCGCGACCCTCGGTGGACCCGCGCGTGGCGTCCTTCAGGGCGCGACTCATGCCCGCGCCGGAGGCATGCAGCGCCGGCGCCACGCCGAAGATGACGCCGGTGATCACCGTCACGACGAC
>JANOIR010000472.1:0-3918 GCA_031407765.1 Vicinamibacteraceae bacterium | reverse complement strand
TACGTCGGCAACTACAGCAAGTACGTCGAGCTGCGCGACGCGATGCTGGAACGTCTCCGCCAGGCCAAGCGCGACCAGGACGAAGAAGTCGCGCGCGTGAAGATGTTCGTCGACCGCTTCCGCTACCAGGCGACCAAGGCGGCGCAGGTCCAGAGCCGGATCAAGATGCTCGAGAAGGTGGTGCCGATCGAAGTGCCGCCCGAGCGCAAGCGGGTGCGCTTCACCTTCCCGACGGCGCCCAAGAGCGGCCGCACCGTCCTCGATCTGAAGGGCATCGGCAAGGCGTATGACACGACCCGCGTGTTCGAGGGCGTCGACCTGCTCATCGAGCGCGGCGATCGCGTGGCGTTGATCGGCCCGAACGGCGCCGGCAAATCGACGTTGATGCGCATCCTCTCGGGCGTCGAGGCGCCGGACACCGGCACCCGCACCGAGGGCCATCAGGTCGTCATGCAGTACTTCGCGCAGGACGAGGCGACGCGCCTCGAGCCGACGGCGACGGTCTACGAGACGCTCGAGGCCGGCTCGCCGATCCAGATGGTGCCGGCGATCCGCACGATCCTCGGTGGCTTCCTCTTCGGCGGCGACGACATCTACAAGAAAGCCGGCGTCCTCTCCGGCGGCGAGCGGACCCGCCTGGCGGTGGCCCGCATGCTGCTCCGCCCGGCCAACACGCTGCTCCTCGACGAGCCGACCAATCATCTCGACATGGACTCGAAGGACGTCCTGCTGGACGCGCTCGAGGACTTCGGCGGCACGCTGATCCTCGTCTCGCACGACCGCTATTTCATCGACAAGCTCGCGACCAAGATCATCGACGTCGGCGGCGGCGCCGCCCGCGTCTATCCGGGCGGCTACGAGGAGTACCGCTGGAGCCTGGCCAAGCGCGAGGAGGAAGCCGCTGCCAAGGCGCCCGCGCCGGCCAAAGCCGCGACCAAGCCGTTCGCGGGGCTTGCCGCGCCGAAGCCGGGAGCGGCTGCACAGCAGCCGCCGCTCCCGGCGAAGGCGGGGCCCCCGAAGGCGAACCAGAAGCCGATGGTGCCGCCGCCGGGCGTCAGGGGCGGAACCGGCGGGCCGAAGCCGGGAGCGGTGCCGACGACAACAGGGGACGGGCGCGACGAGCGCAAGCGCCAGGAAGCCGAAGACCGCCGGCGGAAGCGTGCCCGGGAGGTGGTCGAAGGGCGGATCGCGACCCTCGAGGCGACGATCGCCGAGCACGAGGCGACGATGAAGACCCTCGAAGCCACGATGAGCGCGCCCGGCTTCTACGAGGACCACGACACCTCGAAGCCGACCATCGACCGGCACCAGGCCTTGATGTGGGAGCTCGGCGACCTGATGCACCGCTGGGAAGAGCTGCAGCAGGAGCTCGAAGCCGCCAACCGCTGAGCGCGTCGCGGAGCTCCCGCCCCTCCGCGCCAGCTGAAACCAGCCCTACCGTCAAAATTGGCTGTGCTTGCGCCCCGCGGCCGCCAAAGTGTGCGCTTTGGCGGCCGCGTTCCTCTTCTGTCCATCTTCGTATTACAGTTCGGTAATCCGCTGACGGTTTCGTCGATCCAGCGACCGTATGGGTCGGCGCGCCAAGTGGTTGAACATCAATCATTTCGGCCCGGATCTGGGTCGGCTGGGCTGGGCACGGCCCTTGCGACAGTACCTGTGGGCGGTTGCACGGCATGCAGTCCATCCCACGAGGAGTCAGAGGAAACCGGTGCGAGAGGAAGACCTTGGGCTTCGGCCCTTAGCCCGCCGCCAGTCGAATGGATTCCCCCGTCGAACGTCCGCTGCCGAACGTCCGTCCACCCGGCCCCCCTTGCCTTTCATGGTGACCGCCACCGGCTCCGACCGGTTCTTCCGCGACATGGTCGGGAGCATGCGCAATGGCGTCATCGCCATCACCCTCGACGGCCACATCGCGGTGATGAACGACGTCGCCTGCCATGCCCTCCACGTCCCCGTCCGTGCCACCAACATCGGCGGGCACTACACCGACGTGCTGCATGGCGCGCCCGAGGTGGTCCGCATCCTCAACGCCGCCTTCGAGGCGGAGCACCTGCCCAACCGCGCCGAGCTGCGCCTGAAGTCGACCGGCCGGGTCATCGGCTACACGCTGTCGCTCATCCGGGGCGAAGGCGGCGACGTCAGCGGCGCGACGCTGTTCTTCAAGGACCTGACCCGTGTCGAACAGCTCGAAGAGCGCGAGCGGCTGCGCGATCGCCTGGCCGCGCTCGGCGAGATGGCGGCGGCCATCGCCCACGAGGTCAAGAACCCGCTCGCCGGCATCGAGGTGATGGCCGGCCTCCTGCGGCGGCGGCTCTCGGAGCTGCCCGAGGCGCAGGCGACGCTCACCGACATCATCAACGAAGCGAAGATGGCCAACGCCATCGTCATCGAGGTGCTCGACTTCGTGCGCCCGATCCGGCTGCAGGTCGAGCCCGTGCCGGTCTCGCGCGCGCTGCACGATGCCGTCCACGGCGCCGAAGCCCTGGTGCCGCGCCGCGGCACGGCGCTGCGGATCGACGTCCCCGACTCGCTGCCCGCGATCGACGGCGATGCCGGCCAGCTGCGGCAGCTCTTCACGAATCTCGTGTCGAACGCCTTCGAGGCGCTCGACGGGCGCGGCACGGTGACGATCACCGCGCAGTACGTGCCCGGCGACGACGGCTCCGGCGCCGACGCGCTGGCGTCGACGGCGACCGTCGTGGTCGACGTCGCCGACGACGGCGCCGGCATCCCCGACGACCTCCAGGATCGGATCTTCAATCCGTTCTTCACGACCAAGCCGCGTGGATCCGGCCTCGGCCTCGCCATCGTCCGCAAGATTGTCGACGCCCACGACGGGCGGATCTCGGTCGCCTCGCCGCCCTCGGGCGGCGCCCGGTTCCGGGTAGTGCTGCCGCTGAACGGGCTGCACGATCGCAACGCCGTGCTGGTGCCGCAGGATGGCGGCGCCCCCGGCGGCCCGCGCAGACGCTAGTGGCCGATACCCGCCACTGAAGAACGAGGTCAACCAGAGCCATGGGTCGCATTCTCATCGCCGACGATCACGATTCGCTGCGCCGCGGCCTGGCCCGCGGCCTGAGCGAGGCCGGACACGACGTCGATGAAGCCCCCAACGGCAACGCCGCCATCGAGAAGCTGCACGAGGGCGCCTACGACGTGGTGCTGAGCGATCTCAAGATGGGCGGCTCGGACGGCCTCGATGTGCTGCGCACGGCCAAGGCGCTGCACCCCAACACCGCCGTCATCCTGATGACCGCGTTCGGCTCGGTCCACACCGCGGTCGAGGCGATGCGCATCGGCGCCTTCGACTACGTGCCGAAGCCGTTCGAGATCGAGGAGATGGAGGTCAAGATCGACAAGGCGCTGGAGCACCGGCGCCTGCGTCACGAGATCGACTACCTCCGTCACACCCAAAGCGACATCTACGACTTCGACCGCATCATCGGCGCCAGCGGCGCCCTGCAGCGCGTGCTCGACGTGGTCAAGAAGGTGGCGCGCAGCAACGCGACGATCCTGATTCGCGGCGAAACGGGCACCGGCAAGGAACTGATCGCCGGCGCCATCCACCACAACTCGCCGCGGGCGGGGCGCAACTTCGTCAAGGTGAACTGCGCCGCGCTGCAGGAAAACCTGCTCGAGTCGGAGCTGTTCGGCCACGAGAAGGGCGCCTTCACCAGCGCCGACAAGCAGCGCATCGGCCGCTTCGAGCAGGCCGACGGCGGCAGCCTGTTCCTCGACGAAATCGGCGACATGAGCGCCGCGATCCAGGCCAAGATTCTGCGCGTCCTGCAGGAGCACGAGTTCGAGCGCCTCGGCGGCACGCGCACGCAGAAGGTGGACGTGCGGCTGATCGCCGCGACCAACAGAGACCTGTCGCAGATGGTGGCGTCGGGGCAGTTCCGCGAAGACCTCTACTAC
>JANOIR010000155.1:0-4667 GCA_031407765.1 Vicinamibacteraceae bacterium | reverse complement strand
TCGTTGGGTGCGGGCATGAAGTCGACGCCAGCCGCGATCAGCGCCTCGATGGACGCGTAGAGGTCCTGCGCGCCGAGCGCGATGTGCTGGATGCCCTCGCCGCGATACTGCTGCAAGTACTCCGCGATCTGCCCGTGTTCGCCGGCATCCTCGTTGATGGGAATGCGAATCTTGCCGTCGGGACTGGTCATCGCGCGCGAGTGCAGGCCCGTCAGCCGGCCCGAGATGTCGAAGTAGCGGATCTGGCGGAAGTTGAAGAGGCGCTCGTAGAAGCCCGCCCACTCGTCGAGCCGCCCGCGATGCACGTTGTGCGTGAGGTGGTCGATGTACCAGAGCCCGTGCCCGGCAGGCTCGCGAGCGGGCTCGCCGATCCACTCGAAGTCCACGTCGTAGATCGAGCCCTTCGCGCCGTAGCGATCCACGAGATAGATGCGCAGCCCGCCAGTGCCTTCGATGGCGGGAATACGGAGCTCGTTGGGCCCGGCGGAGGTCTCCACGGGCGTGGCGCCGAGCGACAGCGCGCGCTTGTGGGCGTAATCGGCGTCCACCACCCTGAAGGCCATCGCCGGAGCCGACGGGCCATGCGCTTCGGCAAAGCTCGCCGCGAACGAGCCCGGCTCGGCGTTGACGACGAGGTTGACCCGACCCTGACGGTAGAGCGTGACCCGTTTGGTCCGGTGCTTCGCAACGGCGTCGAACCCCATGCGCCGGAACAGGTGATCCAGCGCGGCCGGGTCCGGATGACAGAACTCGACGAACTCGAACCCGTCCGTCCCCATGGGATTCTCGGGCGAAATCGTTGGTGGGGGCGCGTCGTGTGGATAAGGACCCATGGCAACCTCCTCAGCCGCGGGGGGCGAACGCGTGCGAGCGGTCGAACCGGCGGTACTCGTCGGCCGGCTCGCGGAACGAACAGGACCCGAAGCTCACGCACTGCGCCTCGCGCATGCGGCCAATGGCGTCGATGGAGAGCTCGACGTCACCCCAGCGAACCCTTTCGTCGTCGAAGACGAGCGCGGCGTGATCGGTGCGCGTGAGCAGTGCTGCAGCGATCGTGGTCGGCAAGCGCGCACCGACCGCCGCCGTCGCGAGCATCAGGTTGACGAACCCATGCATCGTGGCGGATTGTGCCCCGATCTCGTCGCTCAGGGGATACGCGCCGCGCATCGCGTGGTGCAGACCCGCGGTCGCCTTGAAGGGCACGCCCATGTCCCTGGCTGACTCGATGAAGGCGACCAGGCTCGCGGGAGCGGGAAACGCGTCGGGCGCAAGGCCGCCCGTGCGGACCTTGGCGCGCAGCTGATGCCGCGCGACAATGCGGAGGTCGTCTCGCGCTGTCGGCCCGACGCCCACTTCCACGTGGACGGTGAACGCCGGCGAGAATGTCCTCGCGAGCCAGGTGATGCTGTCGCTCGACGAGGGCCGGCATTCGATCGTATCCACGCGGACGTGCTGAGTCGCCGCGCGCTGGTTGAACGCCTGCACCGCCGCCGCATCCTCGTCCATGTGCTCGCGGACGATGGCGCTGAGGGTCCAGCTCCTGCCGTCGTGCGCGTTCCGCACGACGGCGTCGGCCAGCACCGAGAGCTGCACCGCCGGCACGATGAATCGTCCGAGCATCCAGGCGTCGGCCCCGGCCAGCGCTCGTCTGTATTCCGCGAGGGAGTCGGCCAGCGGGAGCTGCGCCGGCGGAAACAACCCGGCGTAATCCACGGCCCCGGCCATCAGGGCGCGGGCGCTTGCGGGGGGCATGGGTTCAGTCTAGCGACGCTCGACGAGAGTTCCAATACATACTGTTGACGAGATGTTGGATCTCGCGGAACGGATGAGCCGTGCCAAGCCCAGTGCCCTCATGGCCGCCGCCGAGAAGGCGAAGCAGCTCAGGGCGCAGGGCAGGGATGTCATCAGTTTTTCGATTGGCGTGCCGAATTTCCTGCCGGGTCAGCACGTGTACGAGGCGGCCGCAGCTGCGCTCGAGACCGACAGCGGCCAATACGGTAGCAACCGCGGCCCCGACGCCTTGCTGGACGCGTTCATCGAGCACATGCGCCAGATCGGCCTGACCGGATACGAACGCAGGAACTGCGTGACCGGCAATGGCGCGAAGCACGTTCTCTACAATCTCTTCGAAGCTTTTCTCAATGAAGGTGACGGGATCTCGTTTCCAGTGCCGTACTGGACCAGCTACTTCGACATTGCCGAGATTGTCGGCGCCAGGGTGGTTCTGATTCCCGCTTCGGCCGAACACAATTACAAGATCACCCCGCAGCAGCTCGACGAAGCGCTGGCGAACAAGCCGAAAGTGTTCCTGTTCAACAATCCATCGAATCCAACCGGCATGGTCTACGACGAACGTGAAGTCGCCGGGCTGGCCGCTGTCCTGGTGAAGTATCCCGACACCTGGATCATCATGGACGACATCTACAATCGCATGCTGTTCGACGGCCTGAAGTACACCAACTTCGTCCTGGTCAGGCCCGAACTGCGTGACCGCGCGGTATTCGTGGATTCCCTGTCCAAAACCTATGGCATGCCAGGCTGGCGCCTTGGATTCGCGGCCGGACCGGAATCGATCATCAATGCCGTCGTTACCTTGAATTCCAACCACATCACCAGTGTCAATGAAATGGTGAACGCCGCCGGCATCGCCGCGCTGACCGGTCCGCAGGATATCCCCTTGCAGAAGTGCGCGGAGTTCGCTTCAAGGCGCGATCAGGTCATGACCGTGATGAGCGCGATCCCCGGCATCGCGTGTCCGCGGCCGCAAGGCGCGTTCTACGCGTTCCCGGACATCTCCTGTGCCTTCGGCAAGACCCACCGGCCATCCGGCCGCAGGATCGGGAACGACGTGGAGTTCTGCACGGCATTGCTGGACGAGAAGAACGTCGCCTGCATTCCCGGGTCGGCATTCGGGGAGCCGCGTTCGATGCGCATCAGCTACACGTGTCCGACGCCGCAACTGCAGCCGGGGCTCGACCGGGTCGCGGAATTCTTCGCCGAGTTGATTTAAGGGAACGAGAGCGCAGGATGTTCACGGCGCAAGGCGTCGCCGCCCTGAACAAGGTCGCGCATCCCCTTCATCACAACACGGGAATGCCGAAGCGGCGCACCAGCGTCTCCAGCTCGTGGCGCAGGAACGGGAACGACGGCGCGATGAACAGGTGGTCCTGCATCCGCGACGGGTCGTAGTCGGTATTGATCACCACGTCCGTCACGAACGGCTCGCGTTTCACCTCCGGCGAGTTGATCGAATACGGGATCTCACCCGTTGAGGACAGGATGCCGGCGCCAAAGACCTTGGTCGCGCCTGCCTCTTCGATCAGGCCGAACTCGATGCTGAACCAGCTGAAGCGCTTCAGCGCCAGCACGTGCTCGCCCGCGCGCGTGGTGGCGGCCGCGTTGCCGATGAGCGTGAGCAACTCGGCGTAGTCCTGGTTCATCAGGGGCGGGACATGGCCGAGGCAGTCGTGAATCATGTCCGGCTCGGGCGTGAATTCCGGGTGCGAGCCGTGGCGGATGAACTGCGTCACCGGGAAGCCGCGCCGGGCTATGTACTCGTAAAAGGTCCGGTACGGCATTGCCCCCTCCGCGGGGACCAGGTGCACGTTCGTCTCGCGCCGGACGCGGTCGCTCAGATGGCGCAGTTGTGGGATCTCGTCGCGGGTGATGGCCAGTTCGCGCTTCGCGTTCAGGTAGATCCGGCAGGCGTACCGGAAATGCAGCTCATCGAGTTTCGGGCTAACCTCGCGCCAGATGCGCGTCTCCTCGGCGTTGTAATCGATCAGCGGCGGGCCGAGGTTCTCCAGCCGGTGCTTGCGGCACAGAGTGAACAGCTCCTTGCGCCGTTGGATGTACCCTTCGTCCCCCAAACCGGGGTGCCCCGGCTCCAGCTCCAACTCGGTCACGTCAGGCGGCGTCACCATGGCGTCGGGGTCGATGGGGAGGCCGTATTCGGTCAAGCGTGTCGCGGTGTCCTTCATGAATCGACCCCCTAGAGGATTGGGAGAGCGCCGGGCAAGTTCGACACGATCGGGGCCTCGCTACGCTCATCGCGCAGCGGACGCGTGGGGCAACCGGACGATCACGGCCGCCGCCCCTATTGTAGCGAACTGGCTTGCGTCCGCGAGGAGTCGGCGAGGACGTCGTGGCGCTAATCACGCAGGCGCGGCTCGAGCACGAGTGCGGCGCGAGCCGGACACGGCTCTGGCTCCAGCGGATCCACCAGGTGCAGGTCGCGACGGAGACCATTCAGCGCGTCTTCTGCGACATCGGCGTGCCGCACCTCGTCAAGACGCGGCGCCGTTGTCCGACGCAGCTGAAGCTATTCGGGAAGGAGCAGGGCGGATGTTCCAAGGACCTCAGTCCGAGGCTCGTCGAGCAGCGCAACCTCAGGTCATGACGGCAGCGGCGGCGATTGCTGTATTCGGTCTAGACGACGAGGTGATTGCCGTCGCGGCTCTCTGAGGCAATGATCGAGACTGCGACGAACCGTACTAGAACCGCTGGCGAGCACCAACGACCGAGATCGAGGCCCGTATCAGCGAGCGCATACCGCGGCGCTGGGCCCTTGAGCTTGACGGCCCGGCGAGGCCCGAATCAGCGCGCGCTCGGAACGCGAATGGCTGCCAGCGCCGCCGTGGCTGCAAGCCGGATGGCCTCGTCGGGCG
>JANOIR010000122.1:0-1863 GCA_031407765.1 Vicinamibacteraceae bacterium | reverse complement strand
CGCCCGACGGCAGCGGACCCGCCGACGGCGCGCGATCGAAATCGCCCTTGCAGGTGATCGAGCGCTCGCCACGGATGTTGAGCGTCTCGAGCGCGTCGATCTGCCCCGCGTTCGGGATGCCGACGCGCATGCCGAACTGCTGCTGCACGCCCGGGTCGGAGATCGTCGGCTCCATGCGCCCGAACTCGAAGGGCCGGCCCGCGTACTCGCTGAAGTTGGGGAACACCTTCGCCACGGGGACGGTCGTGGTGGGGAAGGTGATGGGCGCCCCAGCGCGCACGATGCCTTTGGCGGGCGGTATCGGCGCACCATCGGCCGTCACGAGGGCCGTGCACGTGCCGTTGTAGGCCTTGGCGCGATCGAGATAGGCCTGCACCGCTGCCTGACAGGTCGTCCGTCCGCTCTTGATGGCGCTCTGCACGTCCGCAATCGTGGATTCCTCGATGCGGAAGGGCGTCTGCGCCCCCGCCGTGCCCGCCACGAGGGCGAGCACGGAGAGGACCGCAACGGTCGGAAGGAATGCCGTCATCGCAGGCTCGCGGACGTCGGGGCCGGCTGTGGCTTGGCCGGCAGCGGACCGAACGCCGGCGGCGGCTTGCGGTGGTGCGTTGCCGATTCGTAGGCCGACCCGGCCTTGATCACCGAGGCGTCGCCGCCCGGCCCGGACCAGAACATCATGCTGACCGGCATCGGGTTCGGCATCCGCGACTCGACCTGCCCGGTGACTTCCTTGTAGTCCGTCTTGTCGGCGATCAGCTCGTACTGCGAGTCGAAGGTCACCTGCGTGAAGCCCGCCGGCACGTCCATCTCCGGCATGCCGCCGAGGGCCGTGAACGCCGTGCAGCAGCTGATCTGCGAGCGGTCGTTCACCTCCGGCTCGCCGGCGTACCCCAACTTGTAGGGCGCCGTCGTCTGCTCCGGGTTGACGAAGACGTCGATGCCGTTCTCGTACATCACCTTGAGGATCACCATCCGCAGCGCCGCCTGCATCTTCAGATAGCTGACGCCGTTCGGATCGGGCCGCAGGTCCTGCTTGCCAACCGCATTGGCGGCTCCCGCCCGCTGCTCGTCGTTCTCGAACTTGGCGTTGGCGACCCACGAGGCCCAGTCCTTGACGCGCGCGTCGCCGCGCTCGGCGAGGTACTTGTTCATCACGAACGTGCCGCGCGGGTTGGTGAGCCCCTTGCTGATGCGCCGCAGCGTCAGCTTCGGCGAGAGCGGCGCCTTGTGCATGGCCAGCGCCACGGCGTAGTCCGTCGACGTGACATCCCAGCCGGGCACGGCGAACTCCAGCTCGCCCGAGCGTGTCTTCTGCCAGAAGTACTCCGGCAGGGCGTGCGGCAGGACCTCGGCGAACGCGTCCTGGAACGTGTATTTCATGTTCGGCACGCCCGGGTCGTCGGCGTACATCGGATCGACCGACTCGACCAGATCGGCGCCGAGCTGGTCGCGCAGCACCGTCTTGATCTCCTTGTCGACCTGGTCGCTGATGGCGACGTCGTTCTTGACGTGCTTGACCATGAACTCACGGACGATGGCGACGCGCACGCCCTTCAGCGGCCGGTTCTTGACCTCCTTGCTGGTGACGAGGACGCTGCTGTAGGGCTCCTTCGGGATCAGCTGCTTGGGGATGGCCGTGAAGATGTCGTCCTTCTCGTAGCCCTTGATGGCGTCGAGCACGGCGACGGCGTCGGGCACGGTCTTGCAGTGGATGCCGGCGCGGTCGCCCGGGTTCTTACTGCCGATCCCGCCGTCCATGATGATGCCCTTCGTGGTCAGCAGGTTGACCACGCCGTTGCGCGACGCCGGGCCCTTGCACGAGGCCGAGCCCTGCTCGCAGATCGAGCAGGTCGCCAGGTTGGC
>JANOIR010000120.1:0-25474 GCA_031407765.1 Vicinamibacteraceae bacterium | reverse complement strand
TCGACCGGCTCGGCTAGCCCGTGGTGAAAGTCACGCGTGGCACAGAGACGGGCGAGGCGCCCGGCGATCCAGGCGTGAGGAGGAAGAATATCGGGAATATTCGACCGACGAGCAACGCCGAGCGCCGGGATGCATCGCCCGGCGAATGCCGTGGGACTTTCACCACGGGCTGCTAGGGCGTGCGGGTGGCGGTCCAGCCCTCGCCGCTCATCCGGTCGCCCTTGACACGGCCGGTATGGACGCGGCCGTCGGCGATGAACGTGATCTCCGAGCCGGCCAGCTTCCCCGACATGATCGGCGTCGAGCCGAGCGTTCCCGAGATCACCTGGTACTGCTGCGTGAGGGTGAGCGTCTTCCCCCCGAGCTTCCAGCTGCCGGCAACCTTGGCGGGCACCATCCAGTACAGCGCCGTACACCACTGCGTGCACGGCGATGCGGTCACCTTCACATCGGGTTCCCAGTCGCCCATGTCGAACGTGTTCGAGGCGACCCTCGTCCCGGGGGCGAGATCGAGCAGCTTCGGCCGCAGCTTCTGGTTGATGTCCGGCAGCAGGAACAGCGTGATGACCGTGGCCTTCGACAGGTCGGCTTCGAAGAGATCGCCCTGGACGAACGTCGCCTTGGCCGACACGCCCGCCTCGCTCGCCTTGCGCCGCGCCAGCGCGACCATGTCGGGGTTGAACTCCACGCCGAGCGCGGTGGCCCCTCTCTTGGCGGCGGTGATGACCGTGATGCCGTCGCCGGACCCGAGATCGATGAGGACGTCCTTCGCCGTCACCTTGGTCAGCTCCAGCATCTTGTCGACGGTGGACTGCGGGGTCGGCACCCACACCACATCTTTGCCACCCTGGCCGCTGCGCGGCTCGAATGGTTCCTTGGCCTCCGGCACCGGCTGCGCCGAGGCGCTGACGCTGACGAGCGACACCGCAACGACGACGAGACCTTGGACGACGTGTTTCAGCCCGATCATGAACGGCACCTCCCTTACCCGAGGACGGCGCGGATCCTGGGTTCACCGACGGTTTCGCGCCCGTCCGAGTCTGGAAGACATTACGACATCACGGCCCGCTGCCGTGCACCCGGGACAAAACAGCTCAGGCAAGGGCCCGGCCCCGTGTCTCGGGGATCCACACCCAGCACAGCGCGGCCAGCAGGAAGGCCACCGAGCAGATCGACAGGGCCACGCCGAACCCGTGCGTCTGGGCCAGGGTGCCGACGGCGAACGGCGCCGCCGCACTGGCTATCCGACCCGTATTGTAGGTGAGGCCCTGCGCCGTGGCACGGATCTCGGTCGGATAGATCTCGGCCGTCACCGCCCCGAAGCCCGAGTAGTAGCCGGTGGCGAAGAACGCGACGAACGGACCCAGGATCAGCAACGGCATCGGTGCGCGGACCGACACGTAGACCAGCATGAGGGCGGCGGCGGCCATCAGGTAGATCACGTAGGCTCGGCGCCGACCGATGGCGTCGCCGACGTAGCCGAAGGTGACGTAGCCGAACCACATGCCGACCTGCATCGCCACGACGAAGGCCGACATCGTCGCCGGGCTCAGGCCGACCCCGCCCTTCGAGGCCGGCAGCGACAGGTAGCCGGGCAGCCAGAGGTTGAAGCCCCACCACGCGAAGAGGGTGCAGGCGTTCATCAGCGTGACGACGATCGTGATGCGCAGGCGCCCGGCGCCGACGACGGCGGCGAGCCCCGCCCCGATACCGAGCCCAGAACCGAGACCAGGACCGAGCCCGCGCGCCGGCGCCTCGGCCTGCCGGGCCAGCCAGAGGGCCGGCTCCTGAACGCCGCGCCGGATCCAAAGGGTCAACAGCGCCGGCAGGACGCCGACGAAGAAGACGGCCCGCCAGCCGTAGGCCGGCAGCACCACGCCGGTGACGGCAGCCGCGGCGGCGTAGCCGATCGCCCAGGCGCTCTGCATCAGGCCGAGCGCCTTGCCGCGATCGCGCGCGCTCCAGGTCTCCGCCACCAGCGCGGCCCCGCTCGCCCACTCGCCGCCCATGCCGAGACCGAGGCCGATGCGGCAGAGCGCCAGCTGCGTCACGTTCTGCGACAGGCCGCAGAGGAACGTGAAGATGGAGTACAGGAGGATGCTGCCCATCAGCGCCCGCGTCCGCCCGAAGCGATCGGCGATGACTCCGAAGCCGATGCCGCCAGCGGCCGAGGCGAGCAGGGCGATCGATCCGAGAAGGCCGGCAACCGGCGGCGAGAGCGCGAAGTGGCGCATGAGGTCGGTGACGACCAGCGCCCAGAGCATGACGTCGAAGGCGTCGAGCATCCAGCCGAGGCCGGCGGCCACCAGCGCGCGCCGGCCCTCGGGCGTGCCGTCGCGCCACCACCCGAGGAGGCCTGGCGACGGCACCGCGGCATCCGTGTTCATTCGGCGCTCCCGTAGCCGCCGCCGCCGGGCGACTCGATGCGCAGCCGATCCCCGGCGCCGAGCGTGATCCGCACCTTGCCGGGAAGAGGGGTTTCGACGCCGTCGCGGACGAGCGTGTTGCGACCAGGCTGACCCGGCGCGCCCCCCTCGGCGCCGTAGGGGACGCCGATGCGGCGATCGGACAGCACGGTGACGTCCGTCTCGGTCAGCACCTCGTACTCGCGCACGATCCCGTCGCCGCCGCGCCATCGGCCGGCGCCGCCGCTGCCGCCGCGGATCGCGTACTGGCGGATGCGGACCGGCAGGTAGTGCTCGATCGCCTCGATCGGCGTGTTGCGCGTGTTGCTCATGTGCGTGTGCACGCCGCTGATGCCATCGAGCCCGGGCCGGGCGCCCATCCCGCCGCCAATCGTTTCGTAGTAGGCAAACGGCCGCCCGGTCGTGGGGTGGCGGCCGCCGAACGTGACGTTGTTCATCGTGCCCTGGCTGGCGGCCGGCAACCGCGCCGGCAGTGCCCGCGCCAACGCGCCGAACACGACGTCGGTGATTCGCTGCGAGGTCTCGACGTTGCCGCCGGCGACCGCGGAGGGCCGTTCGGCGTTGACGATCGTCCCGGCCGGCGCGATCACCCGGACCGCCCGGGCGATGCCGGCGTTGTAGAGCACGTCCTCACGGACCAGGCAGCGAAACGCGTAGAGCGTGGCGGAGAGCGTGATCGCGAAGTTCGCGTTCACGCCGCCCGTGGTCTGCGGATCGCTGCCGGTGAAGTCGACCACTGCCCCGTCGCCGGCGATCGTGATCCGCACCCGGATGGCGATCGGGTCCGCGGCGAAGCCGTCGTCGTCGAGCCGATCCTCGAACGTATAGCCGCCGTCAGGGATCTGCGCGATCGTCGCCCGCAGCACGCGCTCGGTATGGTTCTGCACGGCTGCCGCGTAGCTGGCCACCGTGCGCGCCCCGTACTTGGCGACGATCTCGCGCAGGCGTACCTCGGCGACGCGATTGGCGGCGATCTGCGCAGTCAGGTCGCCGTCGCGCTCGTCAGGCGTCCGCACGTTGGCGAGGATCATCGCCATGACGTCCGCGACGATCGTGCCGCGGCGAACCAGCTTCACCGGGGGGATGATCAGGCCTTCCTGGAAGATCTCGCGGGCCAGCGGCATCGAGCCGGGCGACATGCCACCGACGTCCGAGTGGTGCGCGCGGTTGGCGACATAGAACGCCGGCCGTCGCGCCCGGCCCAGGAAGACCGGCGAGACCATGGTGATGTCGGGCAGGTGCGTGCCGCCGCGGAACGGATCGTTGAGGACGACGACGTCGCCCGGATCCATCGGACCGTGGTCGATCGCCGCTCGCACCGACAGCGGCATGGCGCCGAGGTGGACCGGCATGTGGTCGCCCTGAGCGATGGTCTGCCCCGCCGCGTCGTAGACCGCGCACGAGTAGTCGAGCCGCTCCTTGATGTTCGGCGAGAAGCTGGTGCGACACAGCGTGACGCCCATCTCCTCGGCGACCGAGACGAACAGGTTCTTGAACACCTCGAAGGCGATGGGATCGATGCGCATGGGTGATCAGCCGTCGCGACGGCGCGTGGCGACGAGGTTGCGGAATCCGTCGACCTGGAAGCGGAAGCCCGGCGGGACGACCGCGGTGGCCTCGCCGCCGGAGATCACGGCTGGCCCGTCGCCCGCGGCGCCGGCGGGCAGGTCGTCCCAGCGGAAGAACCCGGTCGGGACCAGGTCGCCGCCGAAGCGCGCCTCGCGCACGCGCGACGGCGTGGCGGGCGACGGCACGGCCTCCGCCCGCGGCAACGCCGGCTTGTCAGTACACCCGACCGCGACGACGCGCAGCGTCACCACCTCGATCGGGCGGCGCGGGTTGGCGTAGCCGTAGCTGCGGGCGTGGTGGCGATCGAAGTCGTCACGGAAGCCGGCCGACATCGGCAGGGTGATCTCGTAGGACTGTCCGGCGTAGCGCACGTCGAGCCGCCGCTCGATCCGCATCCGCGCCGCGGAGAAGCCTTCCTGCGCCAGATCGTGCGACGCCTCTTCGACGAGCGGCTCGAACAACGCGTCGAGCGCGCCTGGGTCCAGGTCGTCACCGGACCGGAGGATCGTCCGGGCGTAGTCCTTGGTGACGTCGGCAAGCAGCAGGCCGAGCGCCGAGAGCACGCCGGCGTGGCGCGGGACGATCACCGTGGCGATGTCCAGCGTCTCGGCGATCTCGCAGGCGTGCATGCCGCCGGCGCCGCCGAAGGCGAGCAGGGCGAAGTCGCGCGGATCGAAGCCGCGCTGCACCGAGACGACGCGGATCGCGCGCTCCATGTTGGCGTTGGCGATGCGGACGACGCCTTCGTTCAGGGCCGCCTCGTCGAGCCCGACCTGGCGCGCCAGGTCCCGCGACGCGGCGCGCGCCCGCTCGACGTCGAGGGTCATGCGGCCGGCGAGAAAGTGCTCGGGATCGAGGCGCCCGAGCAGCAGGTTGGCGTCGGTGACGGTGAGCTCGGTGCCGGTGCCGTAGCAGGCCGGCCCGGGCACGGCACCGGCGCTGCGCGGGCCGACGCGCAGCGCGCCGCCGCTGTCGACGTAGACGATCGACCCGCCGCCGGCGCCGACCGAGTGGATGTCGATGGTCGGCAGCCGGACCGGACAGTCGCCGACGATCGCATCGGGCGTGGTCGGGATCACGCCGTCGATCAGGCACACGTCCGTCGAGGTGCCGCCCATGTCGAAACCGATGACCCGCGGATAGCCCGCCGCATCGGCAACCGCTCGAGCGCCGACGGCACCTGCCGCCGGGCCGGAGAGGATCGTCCGCACCGCAGCGGCCCTGACCGCGGCCGCCGAAATCGTCCCGCCGTTCGATTGCATGATGGCGAGGCGGCTGCCGGCCAGCCGCGCCTCGAGGGTACCGACGTATGACGCCATGATCGGCGTCACGTAGGCGTTGACGACCGTGGTGCTCCAGCGCTCGTACTCCCGGTACTCCCGCAACACGCGCGACGATGCGGACACGATCAGCCCCGCCGCCTCGAGCGCATCGCTGAGCCGCTCCTCGTGCGCCGGGTTCCGGTAGGCATGGAGGAAGCAGACGGCGACGGCCGTCGCACCCGATGCGCGGACGCGCTCGACGACCTGCTCGATTTCACCGGCGTCCAGCGCGACCAGGACCTGACCATCCGCGTCGAGCCGCTCGCGACAGCCGAAGGTCCGCGCGGGATCGACCAGCGGACGCCGATCCTCCTGCATGAGATCGTAGAGCGCGCGACGCGTCTGCCGGCCGATACGGACGACGTCCTCGAAGCCGGCGGTGGTGACGAGGGCCACCTGCGCCCCTTTGCGTTCGAGCACCGCGTTGGTGGCGACGGTCGACCCGTGGACCACGTCCAGCTCGTCGCCTGTCCGTTCGAGCTCGGCGATGCCGTGGAGGATCGCCCGGGACGGATCGTCGGGCGTGGACCTGACCTTGTGAACCGATAGGCCAGCCGAACCGAAGCACACCAGGTCGGTGAAGGTGCCGCCCGTGTCGACACCGATCCGCATCATGGCCGCGGCAGCTGGCTGAAGAGCAGGTTCGCCGCCGCTTCGGCGGGGCCGTCACCGGTCAGGGCGACGGCGACGAAGGCGCGTCGCGAGACCGAGTACGCGACGACGGCCTTGGCGCCTGGCGTTCCACCACTGTGGCCCAGCCAGACGTCGCCGGCGAGCTGGCCGTCCGGCACGTCGTAGAGCATGACGCCGCGTCCATAGAAGGTGCCGGCGTCGAACATCGGATACAGCCGCTCGAACAGCGACGCCGTTCGATGTGCGTTCAGCAGGCGGCCGGTCAGGAGCGCGTGCCAGAAGCGCAGCATGTCGTCGGCGGACGCGACGATCGCGCCGGCCGCAAAAGGCCAGCTCGGTTCGATGATCGCTTGCGCTCCCGCCGAGGGCTTGAACGGTGCAACGTCGGATGGCCGCTCGCGGGGCGCCAGGGCGCGAAAGGTCGCCAGGCCGAGCCGCGCCGCGATGCGATCGTGCACGACGTCGTGGTAGGGGCGTCCTTCAACGGCTTCGATGATGCGGCCGAGGGCGACGTAGCCGGTGTTCGAGTAGCGCCACGCTTGCCCCGGGCAGAACAGCGGACCGAGTCGGCCGGCATCCCTGATCTCATCGTCAGGCGTGCGGTAGTGGGGCGACGCGCGGAACGCCTCGTCCTCATTGGCACTGAACAGGCCCGAGGTGTGCGTCAGCAGGTGGTCGACGGTGGTGATCCGCCCCAGTGGGAACTGGGGCAGCCAGCGCGAGACGGAATCGCGCAACGAGAGCTTCCCGCGTTCGACCAGGTCGAGGATCAGTGTGGCGGTGGCAGCCTTGCCGACGCTCGCCCAGTAGAAGCGCGCCGGCAGTGGCGACCCGTCGGCGGTGGCCGTCATCCGCCAGCTCCCGTCGGCGGTCGCGACCGCTGCGGTCAGCGCAGATGCGCCGGTCCGCTCGAGGGCGGTCGCCGACGTCCGGTCGAGCGCGTCGACGATCGGCCCGCCGAAGGAGCCGGAGCCGAGTGCAGCCCGTTCGGGAAGCGGGACGCGGCCGGCCCGCACGGGACGTCCTTCGTACGGCCGGGCGCTCGTGCATGTCAGCGGGGTTGGGCGCTGAGCGGTCACAGCCGCGCTCCAGGCCGCCACGGTGAGCACGATGCCAGCGAAGGCCTGCGCGCGAACGTCCGACGGATGACTCATCGGCTCCAGCATACGCGGCCGGAACCGCGGCCCTGGCAGGTCCGTCTCCGCTGACGACCCGTGGAGGCCTCCCGCGTGCCGCGCCGATTTACCCTGCTCACCGTCGCCGGCCTAGTCGCCTGCGCCGGCGGTGTGGCCGTCATTTGGGCCATGCGTGCCGCGGCGCCAGCCGCCCCGCTGCTTCGGATAGCGGTGCTCGTGACCGCCGCAACGGCGGTCGGCGTCATGAGCGCTCGGTGGCCGCGCTGGCTGGCGCTGGCGATCGCCGCCTGGGGCAGCACCGGTGTGGTGGCCAGCGGCGGGCTGGCGGAGCTGGGCGGGCAGGCGGGCATCGGGATCGCGATCGGACGCTGGCTGCAGGCCACGGGCCTGCTCCTCGCGATTGGCGGGGCGGTCGCCGCGTTGCTCCTGGAAGAGCGGCAGGCGCGCGAGCGGCCGGCCGGCCACGAGCCCGATTGCTGGCGGCGCCGCGGCGCGATCGTGCTGCTCCTGGTACTCGCGCCGGTCTGTGCCGAGTATCTCGCAGCCTACGATGCATCCACCGGCAAGCCCGTCGAGCTGATCGGCGGCCTGCTGATCCTATCGCCCCTCTATGGCGCGCCCGCGCTCCTCATTCGCGAGGCGGCGCGTCGCCGCCGCCTCGGCTGGCCTTCGATGCTGCTGCTGGCGACGGCGTTCGGGATCGTCCAGGCCGGGGTGGTCGATCAATCGCTGTTCAGCCTCAGCTACCGCGACCTCGAGACGTGGGAGGCGCAGAGGAACGCGACGCTGATCCCCGCTGCTGGCATCAGCGCACACATGGCCCTGGCCTTTGTCGGCGGCCACGTGGCCTACAGCATCGGCGCGCCAATCGCGCTGGCCGAAGCGATCGCGGGAGCCCGGCGCGTCGCGCCGTGGCTGGGCCCCGTAGGCCTGGCGATCACCGCGATCTCCTACAGCGCGGCGTCGGCGCTCGTCCTGGCCGAGCACCTGACGACCGAGGCTTCGCACGCGTCGCCGGCGCAAGTCGGCGGATCGCTCGGTCTCGTCGCCCTGCTGGTCGCCTGGGGGCTGCGGCGACCCACGGACGCCGCAGCGCACGACGGCGGGACGCCGCCACGTCCGCCGGCGGTGATGGCGATCAGCGGCGCGGTCGCGGCAGCGGTCGCCGTCGCGCCGGAGTCATGGCTCGGCGTCGCACTCGCCGTGGTCGCTCTCGGCATCAGCGGTGCGTGGCTTGCCCGTGCGGCGCGCGCGGCCGCTTGGGACGCTCGCCACGCCGTGGCGCTGGCCGCCGGAATCCTGCTGAGCCGCGCAATCCTGGCGTTCACGTACTTTCCGCTCTTCGGCAACGTCGCCCCTGGCGCGAAGTACACGCACAACGCGGTGCTGCTCGCGGCAATCGTTGCAGTGGCGCTCGCCGCGGCGCGTGCCGTCCGGCGCACGACCCCGGCATGACCTCGCGGTCCAGTGTCCCGTCCCAGTGGTTCGCGACATAATTCCCGGGCGGGGCATCCCGCCTCGCCGCGTTGCTCCTCGCTCAGATACTCCCGGTATCCTCCCTCGTCGCGCCTTGCGATCCGGGCGCCGCGCCCGGGACTCATGCCACGTTCCACTGGGACGGGACACTAGCCATGTGGAATGCCTGCGTGTGGGGGCCATTTGGGCCTCATAATGGGACGTCGGGCTTCGCTCGTGGACGGCCCCGGCTGCAGATTGGACTTGATGACGTCATACCCCACCTCGCCCCCCCACGGCTCGGCCCGCTCCAGCTCGACGCAACCGACACCTCCCGTGTGCTGCCCGACGTGCGGCAAGGCCGACGCGAACGACGGCGCCGACTCCCGCCCCGAAACCACCTACCGCCGCTGCCAGTCGTGCGGTGAGGTGTGGAACTCGACCCGGCAGGTATCGCCGCGGATCCGACCGTACCAGCGCTGGTAACGGCCGCACCCGCCAGGATTCCTAGGAACTCCTGAGCACCATCAGGGGGTCGACGCGCATCGCCCGCCGCGTCGGCACGAGACACGCCAGCAGCGTCACCGCGCCGATCGTCGCCACGACGGCGCCGTAGGTGATCGGATCGATCGGGCTCACGCCGTGCAGCTCCGCAGCGAGCCAGCGCGTCAGCAGCAGCGCCCCGATCACGCCGGCCGTGAGACCGGCGGCGGCCAGCGCCACCCCCTCCCGCACGACCAGCCAGCGCACGTCGCGCGGCAGCGCACCCAGCGCCACCCGGATCGCGAACTCCTGCGTCCGCCGCGAGACCAGGAACGACAGCACGGCATAGACGCCGACGCTGCCGAGGATCAGCGCCAGGAGCGCCGTCGCCACGAGCACGGTGGTGGTGGCCGCGGGCACGGCAGTCGCCGTGGCGACGACCGCGTCGATGCCGCGCACCTCGTCGACGATCAGTCCGCCGCCCGCCGGCGCCAGCCGCTGCAGGTGCCCGGCCACCACGGTCGGCGCCAGTCGCGTGTCGAGCACGGCGATCATCTCCGCCGGCACGCGGCCGTCCTCGAACGTCGCGCCCGCCGTGTGCGGTGCGTACACCGTGCCGTCGATCCACTCGGGCTCGTCGCGGGTCAGCGTGTCGGCACGGACGTCGGCGACCACGCCGACGACGCGCCGCCACCGAGACTCGCCGACGAAGCGGACGTGCTGCCCCACCGCGTCGCGCCCGGGCCAGAAGCGCCGCGCGGTGGCGGCGGCGACGAGCACGACCGGCTCGCCGGCGCGATCGGCCTCGCCGAGACCGCGGCCGGCGACGATGCGCAGACCCATCACCCTGGCGTAGTCCGGCGTCACCAGGCTCAGGCGGAACAATGGCGCGGTGCGCCCCACCGGCGGCGTGTAGCCGTCGAGCTCGAACGCGCGCTTCGAGACGCCGCCGGTGAGCGGCAGAGCGCTGACGAGCGCCGCCCCGCGCACGCCGGGCAGCGCGCGCAGGCGCTCCTCGATGGTGCGGTAGAACGCCAGGCACCGTGCCGGCTCGCCGCAGGTTGCGTCGTCGGCAGCCAGGCGCGCGGTGACCACGCCGGTGGTGCGAAAGCCCGGATCGACGTGGGACAGCGTCCACAGGCTGCGGACGAGGAGCCCGGCGGCGATCACCAGGAGCGCCGCGCCGCCGATCTGGGCCGCGGCCAGCGCCCGCCGCACCGGTCCCGCGGCCGTGGCGCCGCTGGAGCGGCCGCCGGCGTCGAGCACGGCCCGCAGCTGCAGGCGCAGCGTGTGCGTGACGGGCGCGAGGCCAAACGCCGCGCCGGTGATCGCGGCGAGGAGCGCGCTGAACAGCAGCGCGCGCCAGTCGAGCGCGACGGCGGCGAGCCGCGGTGTGTCCGGCGGCAGGACACGGATCAGCACGGCGAGGAGCGGCCACGCCAGGACTACTCCGCAGGCGGCCCCGGTCGAGGCGAGCAGGAGATGCTCGGTGAGGAGCTGGCGCGCGACGCGGCGTGGCGCTCCGCCGATCGCGGTACGGATGCCGATCTCGCGCTCGCGCGTGGCGGCCCGCGAGAGGCTCAGGTTGGCGACGTTGGCGCAGGCGATGATCAGCACCACGAGCACCGCGGCCGACAGGATGGCGAGCCGCGGCGCGACGGCGCCGACCAGCGCCGTGTGCAGCGGCACGACCACGGGATCGCGGTTCCAGTCGTCGGGCATGGTCCACGGGAACTGCTGCCGCACGTCGCGCTGGAACAGCCGCAGCTCGGCCTGGGCCTGCGCCGCGGTGACGCCGGGACGCAGCCGCCCGACCAGCGGCATGAAGTCGCCGGCCCAATAGCTCACCGTGTCGCGCGGGTCGAGCGCGAGAGGCACCCAGAGCTGGGTCCGTCGCGACGGCAGATCGACCGCGGCGGGCAGCACCCCGACGATCTCGCGCGATCGCCCGTTGACCATGATCGAACGGCCGACGACGCGCGGATCGGCTCCGAAACGGGAGCGCCAGAGGGCATCGCTCAGCAGCACCACGCCGTCGCGCGCGGCCTGGTCCTCACCCGGCCGGAAACTGCGGCCGAGGGCCGGGCTGACACCGAGGACGGCGAAGAGCTCGGCCGACACCCGGGCGCCGGTGACCCGCACGCCCGGGCCGTCGCCGCCCAGGGTGAAGACGTGCCCGTCGGCGTAGGCCGCGACGTCCATCGTCGACAGCGACCGGCGCGCCGCGGCGACACCGCCGCCGGGATAGACCGCGTTCGCCGTCACGAGTTGGGCGGCGTTCGGATACGGCAGGCGCGCCACCAGGATCCCGTCGACCAGGGCGAAGACCGCGGTCGTGGCACCGATACCGAGCGCCAGGGTCAGGACGGCTGGCACCGTGAAGGCGGGCTGACGCAGGAGCGAGCGGCCGCCGTAACGCAGGTCCTTGGCGATGCTCTCGACGAGCACCATGCCGCGCGCGTCGCGACAGGCGTCCTTGATGCGCTCGACGCCGCCGAACGCCCGTTGCGCCGCCTGGCGCGCGTCGATGGGCGCGTCGCCACGGGCCTCACGCCGATCCGCCTCCTCGGCGAGGTGATAGGCGATCTCGTCGGCGAGCTGGGCCTCGACCTGACGCCGGCGGATCAGCGAACGCCAGCGGAGACGCAGCACGTGAACCGTACGTTCGAGCAGCACGAAGCCCTCCCGGTCGGCGCCGCGCGGGCTCAGGCCCGCGTCAGCTGAACGACCTGTGTGATCGCCGCCGAGAGCCGCGCCCAGCTCTCGGTTTCCTGCGCCAGGCGCGTCTTGCCGGCCCGGCTGAGCGCGTAGTACTTGGCGCGCCGGTTCTTCTCGGTCACCTTCCACGTCGCCACCAGCCAGCCTTCCTGTTCCAGCTTGTGCAGCGCGGGGTAGAGCGATCCGTCACTCACCTTGAGGACGTCGCCGGAGACCTGCTGCAGGCGCTGGCCGATGGCGTGGCCGTTCATCGGCTCGAGAGCCAGGATTTTCAGGATCAGCAGGTCGAGCGTGCCTTGGACGAGGTCGGGAGGTCGGCTCATGGGTTTATCTCGCTCGGTTACCGAGCCAAGCCTACCCGATGCTCCGCTCGGTAAGCAAGGGGAAGGCGTGACTCTGTGCGGAAAGGCGGTTCGGCGCGTTCTTCAGACAGGACGCGCGTGCGGCGGCGCGCAGCCCCCGATCTCCGCCGCTCTGGAGGGCGCATGCATCGCTTCGTCCACTCGCTCCTCGTGTGTCTGGTCGTCGTCTCGCTCGGCGCCTGCCGGCCGACGACACCGCCGCCGCCCACCGATCCGCCGACCAATCCCCCGGCGGACCCGCCGCCTCCTCCACCGCCGCCGCCGGTCCACGAGCCGGTGAAGAACAAGGAGCTGATGATCACCGACCTGTCGGTGGTCAACGACGCGCGCGCGACCGGACCCGCCGGTGTCTGGTCCTTCGGCGGGCTGATCACGGCGATGGCCGGCCCGACGGCGCCCGGCACGTTCGTCAAGCAGTGGCTGCTGAAGTGGGATGCGGCCCAGACCATCAACACCTTCCCTGTGGCGCGACGGGCGAGCATCCGCAGCCTCGTCATCGATCCGTGGAAGGCGCGCGATGGCCAGGCTGGCGCCACCGACGCCGCCTGGGTCCCGAACCTGGCCAACGCCCCGTTCCGTCTGCTGGCGATCGTGAACCGCCTCGATCTCAATCGCGGCGACGGCGCCGCCGTGGTCGAGAACGCGGGCGAGGGCCGGTTCGTGTTCGGCGTCACCGACAACGGCGGCGCGCCGCTCCAGTTCACGGTCATCTTCGAGTACGAGCAGAGCGCGACCGATCGCGCCGCCCTGCGCGGCTGGGCCCAGCAGTGGCACGCCCTCGGCACGCAGGCGTTCGGGCCCGGCTACAACACGGCGCTGCAGCAGATCACCGATCGGTTCTCCGGGGCGAACAAGGCCCCGGCCAAGCCGAACGGCAGCCCGCTCAACCAGATCCGGACCAACGAGATCGCGCTGACGTCGCCGTGGGAGCTGCGCGAGTTCCACATCGTCGGCAGCCAGCTGCAGGAGGTGCCGGCGGCGCAGTCGCCCGACAACTCGCTGCAGAACACCCCGCGCCTGGCGAAGTTCGTCAACGACAACGAGGCCGACATCCTCGATCGCAACTTCACCATTCCGGCGCAATTCGACGGCGCCGCCTTCCAGGCCGGATCGTCGCTGGTCCCGTTCGGTTTCTTCTGGCGGGCGCCGGCCGTCGCCAACAACGAGGCCCGGCACATCGTCTCGTTCACCAGCTGCAACGGCTGCCACCACCGCGAGACCAACACCACCAGCTTCCTGCACGTGGCGCCGCGGGCCGCCGCCGCCGAGGCCGCACTCTCCGGCTTCCTGACCGGCGTCACCGTGACGGATCCGATCGCGCCGGCAACCTCGCGGACGTTCAACGACCTCGCCGAACGGGCCGAGAACCTGAAGCTGCTCGCGGGCGAGCCGGGCGCGATCCGGGTGAACGCGATCCGGCAGTCGCGGCGCTCGCGGGTGCATTGAGGACGCGATGCCTCGCCGTGCCAAGCCGCCGGTGGCGGCGCTCGTCGACCTCCTGCGCAGCCGCGCCCAGCGCTGGCCGGAGCTGCCCAACGTCACCTCCGTGGGCGTCGGTTACCGTCTGCGACGGGGCCGCCGCACCCGCGGCCTCGCGATCCAGGTGACGGTGGCGCGCAAGCTGACGCCGGCGCAGCTGCGCGCGGCGCCGTTCGAGCCCCTGCCGGCGACGCTGACCGACGGCGGCATCAGCGCGGACGTGGACGTCGTCGAACGGGCCTATCGGCCGTCGTTCGTCGTCGTCCCCGACCCGCCAGGCTCGATGCCGCCGGCACCACCGGCCTCGGTCCGGCTGCAGCGCCGTCGCCGGCTGGCGCGCATCCGGCCGGGCGCGAGCGTGGGCCACGTCGACGCCTCGGCCGGGACGATCGGCGCGATCGTCTACGACCGCCGCACCGGCCGCCCCTGCGTCCTGAGCAACGCGCACGTCCTGGCCGGCGTGACCCAGGCGGCCGATCTGCGCGTCGTCCAGCCAGGCCGGTTCGACGATGGCGACGTCGCCGCCAGCGCGCTCGGCACGGTGCTGCGCAGCCACGTCGGCATGGCCGGCGACTGCGCGGTGGCGACGATCGAGACCCGCCTCTACGACGAGACGATCCTCGAGCTTGGGGTCGTTCCGCGGCGCCTGGCGACGGCGCAGCTGGGCGATGTCGTGACCAAATCCGGACGCACCACCGGCGTGACGCGGGGCGAGGTCGTCCGGGTCGGGGTCGTCTTCAACCACGACTACGGCGGCATCGTCGGTGTCCGCCAGATCGGCGGCTTCGAGGTCGGGCCCTTGCCCGGCGGCGCCGCGACGCTCTGCGACGAGGGCGACTCGGGCAGCCTCTGGATGATCGAGGATCCAACGACTGGCGCCGTCTCGGACGTCGTCGTGGGGCTGCACTTCGCCCAGCGCGACGATCCCGCTGGCAGCATCGATCACGCCCTCGCCTGCGCCATCCACAGCGTCGTCGAAAAGCTCGACATCTCGTTCACCAGCCTGGCCTGACAGCGGCTCGCCTGGGACGGGGTAGGATGGGGCACACACATGGCGCCGTCCACGCCTCGAGATCCTGCCTCGGATCTCCTGCCCGAGCTGCTTCGGGCGGTGATCGACAATCTCCCGATCTCGATCTACACGAAGGACCTGCAGGGCCGCTTCGTGCTCAACAATGTCCGCAACCTGCGCCTGCTGGGCGTCGCGACCGAGATCGAGGTCCGGGGCAAGACGGTGTTCGACTTCTTCCCGCCGGAGATCGCCGCGCCCTATGCCGACGACGACCGGCGGGTGCTGCACGACGGGCTCGTCGTGCAACGCGAGGAGCCGTTCGTGGACCCGGTCACGGGCCGATCCGGCTGGTTCCACACGACGAAAATCCCGCTGCGTCTCCGCGACGGCAGCGGCATCGCCGGCCTGGTCGGCGTCAGCCGCGACATCACCGCTCAGAAGATGGCCGAGCGGCAGGACCAGCAGGCGCAACGGCTGGAGTCGCTGGGCGCCCTCTCCGCCGGCGTCGCCCATGACTTCAACAACCTCCTGACCGTCATCCTCGGCGCGCTCTCCGTGCTCCGCCAGAATCCCGCGGGGGCGGCGGCGCCGCTCGATCACATCGAGACCTCGGCGGCGCACGCCGCCCACCTCACCCGCCAGCTCCTGACCTTCTCACGCAAGCAGGTGGTGCAGCCGCGCGTCGTCGACCTGCACGTCGAGCTGCCGCAGATCCGCACGCTGCTGGCGCGGCTGATGCCGGCGACGATCGCGGTCGAGGCGACCATCGACCAGGAAGTCTGGCCGGTCGAGATCGACCCGGTTCAGCTGACGCAGGTGCTGATCAATCTGGCCATCAACGGCCGCGATGCGATGCCCCGTGGCGGCCGCCTGTCGCTGCACGTCGGCAACCGCGTGCTGCACTACCTCGACACGCTGGCGCCGGGCGATCGACCGCCGGGCGACTACGTCGAGCTGGCCGTCACCGACACCGGAGTCGGGCTCACGCCGCAGGTCAAGGCGCGGCTGTTCGAGCCGTTCTTCACGACCAAGGAAGAAGGCCAGGGCACCGGCCTCGGCCTGGCCACGTCGTGGACCATCATCACCGCCGCGGGCGGCTTCATCCACGCCGAGAGCGCCGAGGGGCGGGGGGCGACCTTCCGCGTCTTCCTGCCACGCGCCAGCGAGGCGGCAGCGGCGGCCGCGCCCATCGACGAGACCGCGCTCGCCACGCCGCCGGCCGGCGTCACGGCCCTGGTCGTCGAGGACAACGACGCGGTGCGGGCCACCCTCGTCGAGCTGCTCGGCGCCAACGGCTACGAGGTGATCGCCGCCATCGACGGCGAACAGGCGCTCGAGATCGTGCGCGCCGCACCGGCGCCGTTCGACTTCCTGGTCACCGACATGATGCTGCCCGGCATGAGCGGCCTGGACGTCGCCCGCGACGTGCAGGCGCGCTGGCCGGCCTGCCGCGTGCTCTTCATCACCGGCTATCTCGACCTGGTGCTGCGCAACGCCCTGCCGCCCGGCGCCTCGCTCCTGCAGAAGCCCTTTTCCCTGCGCGCCCTCCTCGCCGAGCTGGGCAAGCTCCGCGGCGCCTGAACGGGCCGTGCCCACGGCTAGGTAGTGGGTCTAGCAGGGCTTGACGCCGCTCCGGCGTGGTGTTATGTTTCTCGCACCTGTTACTTTCATAACATGTCGACGCATCCCCACACCACCCTGGCCAAGCGCGAGCGGCAGATCATGGACGCGCTCTATCAACGCGGGCGCGCCACCGCCGGCGAGATCATGGCGGCGCTGCCCGGCTCGCCCAGCTACTCGACGGTGCGGACGCAGCTTCGGGTCCTCGAGAGCAAGGGCCACGTCACCCACGAGGCGGACGGGGTCCGCTTCGTGTACAGGCCGACGCTGGCGCGCCGCTCGGCGCGGCGCTCGGCGCTGAAGCACCTGGTCGACACGTTCTTCGAGGGCTCGAACGCCAAGGTGGTCGCGGCCCTGCTCGGCGGCGACGGACAGCGCGTTTCGGCGGAAGAGCTCGCGCGCATCGAGGACCTCGTGCGCCGGGCCCGTGAGGAGGAGCGATGAGTCTGCTGGCCGATGCCACGATCCGCGCGTCGATCGTCCTGCTGATCGGATTGCTGCTGCGCGCCGCCCTGCGCCGTCGATCTTCGGCCCTGCGCCACGCCGTCCTCGCCGCCGCGATTGTCGCGGCGCCGTTCGTCGGCTTCCTCGGCCGCCTCCTGCCCGCGGTCACGCTGCCCGCGGCGGATGCCGCGCCGATGGCGACCGCCGCAATCGCACCGGGACGAGCACACGCCGTGGCGACGCGCGCCGACAGCGCGACCGCCGCCGTCGGGCTCGACACCCGAAGTGTCCCCGCGTCAGGCGCCGGGCGTCCGCTCTGGCCGGCCGTGGCCGTCGCCGCCGTCGCCATCTGGGGCATGGGCGCCGTCTTCGCATCGACGATCCTGCTGGGCGCGGCGATCCGCTTGCGCCGCGTCGCGGCGCAGGGGGTGGAGGTCGATGATCCCCGCTGGCGGCGCGCGCTCGAGGCCGCGTCTCATGACGCCGGCGTCGCACGCCCCGTCCGCCTCCTCGTCACACCCGACGCCGCTCTGCTCGCCACGTGGGGCTGGCTGCGGCCGCGGATCCTGATTCCGGCTGGCGCGCTCGAGTGGAGCGACGAGCGCATCCAGACCGTGCTGGCACATGAGATCGCGCACGTCCGCCGCGGCGACTGGATGCTGCAGTCGTTCGCCGAAGGGCTGCGTGCGCTGTTGTGGTGGAACCCGGCGGCCTGGATCGCCTGCCGCGCGCTGCGCGACGACTGCGAGCTCGCCTGTGACGACGCCGTGCTGCGGTCGGGCGTCGGCGCCACCGCCTACGCCGAGCACCTGCTGAAAATCGCCCACGGCGCCCGCCGCCCCACATGGTCGGCCGCGGTCGTCATGCCCATGGCTCGCCGCTCCACACTCGAACGGAGGATTGTCGCAATGCTGAACCCCGATCTCGACCGCCGTGCTCCCACGCGCCTCGCCCTGATGGGGACGGCGGCTGCCCTGCTTCTCCTCTTGCTGCCGGTCGCCGTCCTGCGTGGCGCGCAAAGCGGGCGACAGCCACTCGAGGGCGTCATCTACGACACGACCGGCGGCGTCCTGCCCGGCGTGACGGTGACCCTCGACGCCGAGACCGCCAAAGTCCAGACCACGACCGATCCGTCCGGCCGGTTCCGCTTCGACGGCGTCGGCCCCGGACAGCACGCGCTCCACGTCGCGCAACCCGGCTTCCGCGCCCTGCGCCAGCCGATCCAACTGCAGAAGGACGCCGACTGGAGCCTCGCCGTCACGCTGCAAGTCGGCGAGCTGAAGGAGACCGTCACGGTGAGTCAGCGCCGGCCGGCCTCGATCACCCCGCTGGCAGACGGGAGCGCCGGGCCGAAGCCGGTCCGCGTCGGGGGCAACATCCGCGCGCCCCGCAAGACGCACAACGTCAACCCGACCTACCCGACGCGCATGGTCGAGGCCGGGCTCGAAGGCCAGATCTCCGTCGAAGCCGTCATCGGCGCCGACGGACGCGTCGTGCGTGCCCGGGCATTGACGGTCAAGGCACATCCCGAGTTGGCGCAGGCCGCGGTGGATGCCGTGCAGCAGTGGCGGTTCGAGCCGACGCTGTTGAATGGCGCGCCGGTCGACGTGGTGATGACCGTGACCGTGAACTTCAGCCTCGAATAGTGGAGAAGGTCTAGGCCGCGGCGCGATCGACTAAGCTGCGGCGCGATGCCCCAGCCGTCCGATCGCGTGCTTCTCGTCACCGGCGGCAGTCGCGGCATCGGCGCCGCGACCGCCCGCCTCGCCGCCGCGCGCGGCTACGCGATCTGCATCAACTACCGGGTACGCCGCGATGCCGCCGACGCCTGCGTCGCCACCATCGTCGACGCAGGCGGCCGTGCGTTCGCCGTCCAGGCCGACATCGCCATCGAAGCCGACGTCGTGCGCCTGTTCGAGACCTGCGACCGCGAGCTGGGCACGGTCACGGCGCTGGTGAACAACGCCGGCATCCTCGAGACGCAGATGCGCGTCGAGGCGATGGACGCGGCGCGGATCACCCGTATCCTCGCCACCAACGTCGTCGGATCGTTCCTCTGCGCGCGTGAGGCGGTGCGGCGGATGTCGACCCGGCACGGCGGCCGCGGCGGCGCCATCGTCAACCTGTCCTCTGGCGCTGCCCGCCTCGGCGCGCCCGGCGAATACGTCGACTACGCCGCGTCGAAGGGCGCGATCGACACGTTCACCATCGGCCTGGCGCAGGAGGTCGCGCCGGAAGGCATCCGCGTCAACGGCGTCCGCGCCGGCTTCATCTATACCGAGATGCACGCCAGCGGGGGCGAGCCGAACCGCGTCGATCGCGTCAAGGCGTCGGTGCCGATGCGTCGGGGCGGGGAGCCGGAGGAAGTCGCGCAGGCCATCCTGTGGCTGCTCTCCGACGAGGCGAGCTTCACCACCGGATCGTTCGTCGACGTCACCGGCGGGCGCTGACGCGCCGCCGCAGGCCCGCCGCCTTGGCCGCCGTCTTCTTGGCGACGCGGGCGGCAATCAGCGGACGCTGCAGGTCGCGCAGTGTGTCCTTCCCAACCCAGCGGGCCGACGGCACCGGCGACGCCGCGAGCCGTGCAGCGAGCGCCATCGCTGCCGCGTGCAGCACCACGTTACGGCTGCCGATGCTGCGCAGCGCCCAGCTCACACCCTTCTTGACGAAGTTGCGCGGGTCGGCGGCCGCGGCTTCGACGAGGCCCAACCGCTCGAGAAAAGCGTCGTCGCCCGTGTCGCGGTCGTGCAGGGCGAGGGCGGCGAGCAGGGCGAACGCCGCCCGCTTCACGAACTCGCCGTCCCGCGCCGCCCACTGATCCACCTTGCGCCAGGCGTGCGGGCTGCGATCGAACAGGTGGAACGTCAGGTGGTCGCAGATCGCCCAGTTGTCGAAGTCACGGGTCCAGCGATCCATCTGCGCCGGCGTCACCCGCGCCGGATCGGCGACGAACGCGACCAGCATCCGCGCCTCGTGCCAGCCGGTCGCCCATAGCGGCTCGGCGAGGTCGTGGCGAAGGCCGAGCGTCTTGCCCAAGCGGCGGATGTCGATGACCGAGACCCCGAACACCTGCGGCGCCACGATGGCGTAGCGGGCCATGCCGTCACGGTTGGCCCTGGTGCCCCGCTTCTTCAGCCAGGCGAGGGCGGCAGCCACGTCGGCGGCGGGATCGGCAGCGGGCGGCGGTGCGGCTGTGGCCATCGGGGACTGGCGTATCATGCCCCACTGCTCGGGCCCCTGCCCGGCCGCAGGGCACCAGGACGCGCATGTGGATGATTCGCGGGGTCGCTCCCGCAACCGTGCTGCTCGCCGTGATCGCCTGCCACCACGACGCGCCGACGGCGCCCTCTGTCGCGCCGACGCCGTCGGCGGTCTATCGGCTGGTGTGGTCCGACGAGTTCGATGGCGACGGCGCCCCCGACCGCACCCACTGGACTTACGACGTCGGCGGGCAGGGCTGGGGCAACAACGAGCTGCAGTTCTACACCGACGACCGCCGCGAGAACGCCCGCGTCGAGGGCGGCCACCTCGTCATCGAGGCCCGGCGCGAGGCCTGGGAAGGCCGTCGTTACACCTCGGCGCGCCTCGTGTCCAAGGGCAAGGGCGACTGGACCTACGGCCGCATCGAAGTGCGGGCGCAGCTGCCCTTGGGCCGCGGCTCGTGGCCGGCGATCTGGACACTCGGGTCGACGACGCCGCTGCGCTGGCCGGACGACGGCGAGATCGACATCATGGAGCACGTCGGCTTCGACCAGGGTGTCGTCCACGCGTCCGTCCACACGCGGCAGTACAACCACGTCCAGGGCACCCAGCGGACCGCGCGCACCACGGTCGCCGACGTGTCGGCCGGTTTCCACACCTACGTCACCGAATGGACGGCCGATCGCATCGAGACCTCGGTCGACGGGCGCGCCTATTTCAGCTTCGCCCGCGAACCGCAGGGCGGGCGCGCCGCCTGGCCGTTCGACGCGCCGCAACACCTGCTGCTGAACGTCGCGGTCGGCGGCAACTGGGGCGGCCAGCAGGGCGTCGACGACGCCACCCTGCCCTATCGCTTCCTGGTCGATTACGTGCGCGTGTATCAGCGCGCGCCGTAGTGCGCAGCGGTTTGGCGGGCCCATGCGTCTCCTCGTAAGCTGTGCCGATGCAGCAGCGGATCGGTGGGTGGTACGCGGTGGCGATCGCAGTCCTGGTGGCGTCGGCGACTGGCGGCGCGCACGCGCCGCAGGGCGCTGCACCCCCGGCAGCACCGGCGCCGACGACCGCACCGCCGAAGCCGGCGGGCGCCGCCGTCATCGAGCGTTCGCTGACCCGCTACGAGTTTCAGGGGGACGGCACCGGACGCCGGATCTTCCAGGTGCGGGTCCGCGTCAACGACGCGGCAGGGGTCGAAGGCTTCAGCGTCCTGGGGTTCAACTACTTCGGGGCGACGGAGACGTGCACGTTGCGCGCCCTGACCGTCGAGAAGGCGGATGGGCGGGTCGTCTCGCTAGGCGCCACCGCCGCGCAGGAGGACGTGACGGCCACCGGCCAGTTCGAGGAGCACCTCTATTCGGATCTGCGCATCAAACGGGTTACCGTGCCCGCGCTGGCGCCCGGCGACCGCCTCTCCTACGACGTCGAGATCCGGACGCGTGAGGCGCTGATCCCCGGGCACTTCTGGGTCACGCACGTCATCGATCCCACTTTCGAAGTGCTGGAGGATGTGCTCGAGGTCGAGGCACCCGCCGATCGCGAAATCGCCGTGCACGTCATCAAGGGAGACGCCGAGCCGGGCATCGCGGCGCCGGCTGGCCGTCGAGCCTGGCGGTGGAAGATCCCGCACACGCCGCCGCCCGCGGCCGGCAGCGGCGACGAGACCGCCACGAAGGCCGGCGACGTCGCCGTGCGTCTGGCGTCCTTCCGCAGCTGGGCGGAGCTCGCGCACTGGTTCCGCGCGGCCATGGACCGCCGCGCCGAACCGGACGCCGCGATCCGGGCCAAGGCCGCCAGCCTCGTCCTGGGCAAGACGACGCCGCGCGATCGGCTCACCGCGATCTTCGACTTCGTCTCGAAGGAGGTCCGCTACGTGAGCCTCTCGTTCGGCGTCGGCCGCTATGATCCGCGGCCGGCGCCGCTGGTGCTCTCGACCCTGTACGGTGACTGCAAAGACAAGCACGTGCTGCTCGCCAGCCTCGCCCGCGCCGTCGGCATCGAGGTCGTGCCAGTCCTCGCGTCGATCGAAGGCACGGCCGTGGACGAGCAAGTAGCCAACCCGCACCAGTTCGATCACGTCATCAGCCTCGCCTCGGCCGCGGCGGTCGGCGAGCCGTTGTGGCTCGACTCGACCAGCGGCCTGTTGCCGCCCGGCGCGCTCCTGGCGACGATTCGCGATCACGTCGTGATGCAGGCGACCGCCGCCGGCGACTCCGCGTCACCCCTCATCCGCCCGCCGGCACGGCTGCCGTTCCCGACGTCGGTCGCGTTCGCCGTGACCCAGTCCATGGACGACGCCGGGCATGTGAAGGCGACGGTGTCGCGACGGATCCGGGGCGACGCCGAGTTCTTCATGCGCAGCGTGCTGCGCACAGTGCCCGAGGCCAAGTGGATCGAGATGGCCGAAGGGATGCTCAAGAACGATGGTCTCCGCGGTAAAGCCACGCGCGCGGTCGTGGAGGATGTGCCAGGGGGCGGCCTGCACGTCGAGTACGACGCCGAGTACGACTTCGACCGCAGCGCATTTCGCAAGCCGTGGACCTACTGGCTGGGCACGCCCCGCATCGATCCAGCGCGCCTGAGCGAAGCCAAGCGCACCGCGGGCACGCCGATCGAGCTCGGCGAACCGGCCGAGGTGACCGCGACGGCGTCGGTCACGATCCCGGAGGGCATCACCGCCCGCGCGCCTTTGCCGGTCTCGATCTCGAGGCCGTTCGGCGACTACACGTCGACCTACGAGGTCAAAGGCCGCGTGCTGTCATTGACCCGTCGCCTAGTGACACGGGAGCGCACCGTGCCGGCCGACCAGTTCGACGCCTACGATTCACTCGAGCGCGCCGCCGACGCGGACTATCGCCAGTCCTTCGCCCTGTCGGCGCTGGCCGGGGCCGACGACGCAGTCGGCACGTCGGCCGAAGCGCTCGCCAAAGCCGGCACCAAGGCCTACGAAACACGAGACTTTGCCAAGGCGGCGGAGCTGCTCGGCCGCGCCACCACGCTCGATCCCAAACACCGGACCGCCTGGAACGACCTCGGCCGCGCCTGGCTCGAACAACGGGACTTTGACAAGGCGGTGGCGGCGTTCGAACACCAGATCGCGGTCAATGCCTTCGATCGGTTCGCCTACAACAATCTCGGTCTCACGCGCTGGCGGCAGGGCCGGTTCGATGATGCGATCGGGCTGTTCCGCAAGCAGATCGAGGTCAACCCGCTGGATCGCTACGCGCACAGCAACCTGGGCGAACTGCTCCTGGCGCAGCGGCGACATACCGAGGCGATCGAAGCGTTGACGCGGGCCATCACGGTGAACGCCAACGATCGCAAGGCGTGGATGGCGCTGGGGCGGGCCCGGCTCGCGGCGGCCGAGACGCCGCTCGCGGTCGAGGCGTTCGATCGCGCCGCCAGCCTGCAGCCGACCGCCGCGGACTGGAACGCGATGGCCTGGTCGCTGGTCGAGCGCGATGCGGCGCTGGACCGCGCCGTGGAATATGCCAACCGGGCGATCGACGCGGCGGCGGGTGCCTTGCGCGACGTCTCGCTCGAGGCGATCACGGCCCCGCAGGCAATGGCCGCCGGCGGGCTGTCGGCCTATTGGGACACGCTCGGCTGGATCCACGTCAAACGCGGCGAACTGGCGCGCGGTGAGGCCTGGCTCTCGGCGGCGTGGGCGGTGTCCTACGACGGCGAAATCGCCGAACACCTGGGGGTCGTGAACGAGCGCCTCGGTCGCCGCAGCCGCGCCATCGAGCGCTATGCGCAGGCTGTCGCTGCGGGTCGGGAGGAGACCGGCAACGCCGCGCTGCGGCGGCTCACCACCCCGGCCAACGCTGGCGCGCGGATCGCCGCCGCCAAGTCGGCCCGCTCGCGGGAGCGGCTGTTGACGCTTGGAGCGGGCCCGGCGGCGGCGCCGGGCACGGTCAATCTCCTCCTCGATCGACAAGGACGCGTGGTCGCCGCGCACCTCGTGTCGGGGGACGAATCGCTGCGCGCCGCCGTCGCCCGCAGCGTCGGCAAGACGCTGCCGTTCAGCGCCCCGGACGAGCGCCTCGATCGGATCCTCGTGCAGGGGCAGGCGGTCTGCGGCTCGGACACCGGCTGCACGCTGGTGCTGCTGCCGGTGTCGGCGACGCGCTTCGTGCCGTCACGCTGACGCAGGCCACAGCACCGCAGATCCGCCACCGGCGCAGGTCGAATTTGACGACCAGAGACCCTCCGCAGGCGAGGCATGACCACTATTATTTGGGAATAACCTATGTCTAACGAAAATTAGCTGAGTTTCGAACAGCTTTTCGGGCGACATTTTCGTGAGGTGCAGGTAAGATGGCCGCGCCACTAAGGTGGTTCCCCCTTAACCTGTGGAGGCAAGAAGTGAGTCTGAGTGGAGAGCAGCTGAAAGCGTTGGCCCGTCAGGGTGCAACGCAGCGATATCGTGAGCTACAGGAGGAAATGGCCGCGCTGACCGCGACGTTCCCCGAGCTCGCGCGCGGCGGTCGCGGGCGGAAAGCGGCGGCGGCCCCTGCGGCGCGCGCCCGGCGCCGGCGCACGATGAACGCCGCCCAGCGTAAGGAAGTGTCCGAACGGATGTCGCGTTACTGGGCCGCGCGCCGGGCGGAGAAGGCTTCGGGAGCCGGCGCGGCAGGCAAGACGAAGGGGCGTCGTCGCAAGACCGCCAAGAAGGCCGCCGACGCCAAGAAAGCCGCCGAATAGGCGCTGGGTCCCCGATTGGCCTGGAACACGGCCGCACTATGTCCGACCCGGTCAGTCTGGCTCCCCTCTTCGACGCCGCCGAGCAGGCGGCTCTGAGCGGCGACTTCGCCGCCGCAGCCCGCTTGCTCGGTGAGGCCGCCCGGGCGCAGGCCGCCGCCCTCGGGCCGGATCATCTCGACCTCGCCAATACCCTGAACAACCTTGCCGTGGCGCACGAGCGCAGCGGCCAGATCGACGACGCCGAGCGCGAATATCGGCGCGCCCACACCATCGCGGCGCGGGCCCTGCCCGCGGACGATCCGCTGGTCACGACCAGCGCCCAGAACCTGCGCGAGTTCTGCGAAGCGAACGGACGGCCGATCGACGTGCCGCCGCAGGCGCTCTCGCTCGCGGAGGCTGAACCGGACGCGGACACTCACCCGGCCATCTCCGCATCGGTGGCGCAGGCCGATGTCCCGACGGCGCCGATCGAGCCGCTGGCCATGACCTTCGCCGGCGAAGCTGCACCGTCAACGGCATCAGCTCCGTCGCCCACGCCGACACAATCCGCCCCGTCGCCACAGACCCCGCCGCGACCGGCGCCGCCGCAGCCGGCCCCAGCCGCCGCAGCCACGATCCCGGTGACACCGGTGCCTGCCCGACCGAGCGCGCCACCGCGCACGATCCCTGCGAAGCCGGGCCTGGCCGCTGCGCCCGCGGCGGCGCGAGACGTCGCCCCACCGCCGGCGGCCCGGACCTCGGCGAGACCGGCAGGGCGCCCATCCATCCCCGTGTGGATCGCCCTGGGTGCGGTGGTGGTGCTCCTGATTTGGCTGTTCGCTGGACGCGGGCCGGGGGGCCCTCCGGCCGAGCCGCAGGCCGCGGCTTCGGACGCGCCCCCCGCCGTCGCCCCGACGCCTGGCCCGCCGCCGCC
>JANOIR010000098.1:0-9480 GCA_031407765.1 Vicinamibacteraceae bacterium | reverse complement strand
TGCGGCCCGCGGAAGCGGAACCGAACCCTGGCTCGTCGAGCTCTCGGCCGTGAGGCGTCGAGCGGATGAAGAACGAACGCTACTGAATCGGCTTCACGTCGCCGGCGATGACGAACGGCTCCGCCGGAGCGCCCGAGCCATCCTGGTCCTGCCACACGGTGCCGATCGTGTTCGTCGCGAACGCGCGGTTGCCCGACGTGCCAAGGCTCAGCGGAGTCGCCAGAGCGTAGTACGCCGTCGTGCTCGGCACGAGGTTGCAGTCGTCCGGACCAACAGCCGCAAGGTTCGCGGCGGCCATCGTGATCGTGTAACCGCTCTTGATCACGCTGTTGGCGACCGTCAGGTCGGCCGAGAGGAACGGCGCCGTGCTGTTCGGGCACAGGACACCGAGCCGCGTCATCGTGGCAGCATAGCCGCCAGCCGCCGCCGACGACGAGTACACGGCCTCGCCGCTCGAAATCGCACGCATCGAGCCGATGGCCGAAGCCTCGTTGCCCGACATACGCGCCCGGAGCAGGCCCGGGATGGCGATGGCGGCGATGATGCCGATGATCGCCACGACGATCAACAGCTCGATGAGGGTAAAGCCCTTGGTATCTCGGATCTTCATGTCTGGCACTCCTGCAGAAAGTTATGTCCGGACCCGGTGGTCCGGATCCTCCCCGCCGCCCGACTGAACATCCCAGGCAATCGGTCGCGGCACCCATCCAAAGAGCAACTCTGTTGCCAGCTTGCCCAGGTCACCGCCAGCTTTCCCGGCTGGCAGCCTCCGGATGGTCACAAGTGGCTAATCGGCCACAGTTTACGCCGGCATCAGCTCAGCCGCGGCCGATCTGACTCCAGTGCAATAACCCGCATATCAGGCGGGACCCGCCATCAACGGCCCGGTCGGATACGCCAAATCCTGTCAGTCGACTGTCGAGGCTTGTCACTCCGCCGACGGTTGGCGCGGCTCACACGGGCCGGCCGTGGAGACTACGCGCGCCAGGGTTAAGACGGATGACGGGTGCGCGCGGACGGGACTGCGCGGTTTCCTTCGGAGCTCTCGATGCGGGCGCGTCAAGCCAGGTTCCCGGGGGCGGGGGCTTCAGCAATCAGCGTGGCTAAGGGTCGCCACGCTGGACACGGGCCGGTTGGCGTTCCGGAGGCGATCACCTCCGGGCGCTCACATCCCGTATTTCTTGGCGTAGTAGCGGAATGAGCGGAAGGACATGCCGAGGAGCTCGGCCGCCTTCACCTTGACGCCGGCGGTGCGCCGCAGAGCCTCGGTGATGTACTGCCGCTCGATCTCGCGGACGTGGCGCTCGAGGTCGAAACCTGAATCGGGCAGGGTGTCGGCCTCGAGGACGTCCTCGGCGGCGGCCGGACTGCTGCCGCTGGCGGCGCGGACCGCGGCCGGGAGGCTGGGCGGCAGGATCACCGGCGTACGTTCGAGCGCGACTGCGCGCTCCATCGCGTTCTCGAGCTCGCGGATGTTGCCCGGCCAGTGGTACTGCACGAGCAGCGACAGGCTCTCCGCGGCCAGGCCCTGGATCGGCTTGCTCAGCTCCGCGGCGAAGCGGGTGACGAAGTGCTCGGCCAGGATCGGGATGTCCTCGCCGCGCTCGCGGAGCGGCGGCAGGTGCAGCGGGATCACGTTGATCCGGTAGTAGAGATCCTCGCGGAACTTGTTCTCGGCCACCATCTGCTCGAGGTCGCGGTTGGTGGCGGTGATGATGCGGATGTCAGCGGAAATCTCGTCGGTGCCGCCGACGCGCCGGAAGACGCGCTCCTGCAGCACGCGCAGCAGCTTGACCTGCATGAGCGGGCTCATCTCGCCGATCTCGTCGAGGAAGATCGTGCCTCGCTCGGCGACCTCGATGAGGCCCTTCTTGTTGGTGGCGGCGCCGGTGAAAGCGCCGCGGACGTGGCCGAACAGCTCAGACTCGAGCAGCGTCTCGGTCAGCGCGCCGCAGTTGACCGCGACGAATGGGCGATCCTTGCGCTGCGAGTTGAAGTGGATGGCGCGGGCGGCGAGCTCCTTGCCGGTGCCCGACTCCCCGGTCACCAGCACCGTGCTCGACGTCTGCGCGATCGTCTCGATCAGCTCGAACACCGCCAGCATCGCCTCGCTGCGGCCGATGATGTTCGAGAACTGGTGGCTCTCACCGAGGGCGCGCTTCAGCAGCACGTTCTCGCGTCGCAGCCGCCGGCGCTCGAGCGCGCCCTGCACGACGATCTTGAGCTCCTCGACGTTGAACGGCTTGTGGATGTAGTCGTAGGCGCCCATGCGGAGCGCCTCGATCGCCGTCTCGGTCGAGGCGAACGCGGTGACCATGATCCCGGCCAGATCCGGGTTCATCCCCTTCGCCGTGCGCAGCACGTCGAGCCCGGTCATGTCGGGCATGTGGATGTCGGAGATCAGCAGATCGACGGGCCGGCGCTCGAGCTCGTCGAGGGCCTGCCGCCCGCTCTCGGCGACCACCACCTCGTAGCCTTCGCGGCCGAGGACGATGGCGAGCAGCTCGCGCATCGATCGCTCGTCGTCGACCACGAGGATGCGGCCGCCATGCTCACGCGGGGCGGCGCTTTCGCCTGCGGATCGGTGTCGTGCGTCGAGATCAACCTGCTGTCCCAAGGGGTCCTTTGCCGCGGTTACGCGGCGATCTCCGCCCGCCGCTCAGCCGGCAGGATGACGTCGATGGTGGTGCCCCGCCCGGTCTGCGAGTGGACGGCGATCGAGCCGCCCTGGTCGCTGACGATGCGGTGCACGATGGCGAGGCCGAGCCCCGCGCCTTTGGCGAAGCCGCCGTGGAACGGCTGGAAGATGCGGTCCAGGTCCTCGGCCGGGATACCGACGCCCTCGTCGCTCACCGAGAGCACGAGCGCCGGGCCGCCGACGCTGGCGGCGGTGGCACTGCCGTTGGCGCCGACGTGGAGGCGCAGCGTGCCGCCTGTCGGCATGGCGCGCAGCGCATTGGTGGCGAGGTTCCAGACGATCTGGCGCATTTGCGCCTCGACCGCGTGGAGGGTCGTCACCCCGTCGGTGACGCACTCGATCTGGTGCGCGGCGGTGCAGTCCGGGCTGTTGCGCAGCAGCTGCGCCGCGTCGCGCACCACGGTGGCCATGTCGACCGAGGCGGCCTGGCCCTGCGACGGCCGCGCGTAACTCAGGAAATCGCGGATCGTGTGGTTCAGGCGATCCGACTCGCGCAGCACGATGTCGAACAGCTGGGCCTGGTCCGGGTCCAGCTCCAGCTCCTGCCGCAGCACCTGCATCGAGCCCGACATCGACGCCAGCGGGTTGCGGATCTCGTGCGCGATGCCGGCCGCCATCTGGCCCACGGCTGCGAGCCGCTTCTGCGTCTCGGCCTCGCGCTCCAGGCGCTTCAGTTCGGTCACGTCCTGGAACGTGAAGAGATAGCCGCCGCCCGTCGAGGTCATCAGCGGACCGAGCGTGATGCCCATGTCGAGCTGGTTGCCATCGCGCAGCCTGAACGGATAGATCACGCGGCGGCCGCGACCGGTGGCCACGACCTCGGCGAGGGCGCCTCGGAGCTCCGCCGGCAGTTGCAGCACCTCAATCGCGGCTTGGCCGCGGACCAGCGCGGCGTGATGCCCGGTGATCGCCTCGGCGGCCCGGTTGAACATGACGATGCGGCCGTCGGCGTCAGTCGCCGCCAGGCCGCCGGTCATGCTGTCGATGACGTGCTGGCTGAAGGCCTGCAGGTCCGCGATCGCCGTCGACGCGGCGCGCAGGTTCATGTCCGATCGATGCAGGCTCTGCGCGAGGTAGCCCGTCAGTCGCGCCACCGCGATGAAGGCGACGATGTGGATGCTGACGGAATAGAACGCGTAGCGTGGCGGCGGCAGCGGCAGGATGGCGGTCGTGAGGCCCCAATGCTCCGGACGCGGGACGACCAGGCCGTACTGCGAGGCCACGATCAGCCCGAAGCTCACGCCGCTCCACAGGGCGATGGTCATGCCGCCGCGTGACAGCCGGAGCACGCTGCCGCCCAGGATCGGCAGGACGTAGAGTGCGACGAAGTCGGAGTCGAAGCCGCCGGTCAGGATGACGATGCTGGCGACGATGCAGACGTCGATGACCAGCTGCGCTTCGATCAGCCACGGCCAGCGCGCGTGCATCCGCCGCGTCGTGGCGTACAGCACCGATAGCAGGGCGACCGCCTCGAGCAGGTAGAGGGCGAACTCGCGCGGCAGCCCCTTCGGGCTGGGCGAGTCGACGAACAGCCCGGCCCCGAGGATCAGCCCGAACAGCAGCGGCCGGAGGACGACGAGCCAGATCAGGCGTCGCCGCTGGCCGTCGGCCGCCGTGGCCGGGCCGGCGGATGTAGCCACCGTACCCGGCCGGGGCCGGGACGGTGGCGCGTGAGTGCCGGATGCCATACAGGCGACCTCGAGCTCGACTCGCTTACGAGAGCTTCTCGATGAGCTTGAAGATCGGCATGTACATCGAGATGACGATGCCGCCGACGATGATGCCGAGGATGGCGATCATCACCGGCTCGAGCAGCGTCATGAGGCCGGCGACCGCGGTGTCGACCTCCTCTTCGTAGAAGTCGGCGATCTTGGAGAGCATCGCGTCGAGCGCGCCGGTGGTCTCACCGACGTTGATCATCTGCGTGACCATGGCTGGGAACACCCTGGTCTTCTCGAGCGGAGCCGACACCGTCTCGCCGCGCTCGATGCTCTGGCGCGTGACCATGATGGCGTCCTCGATGACGGAATTGCCGGCGGTGCGGGCCGTGATCTCGAGGCCGTCGAGGATCGGCACGCCCGAGGCCATCAGCGTCGACAGCGTGCGGCAGAACCGGGCCACCGCGATCTTGCGGAGGATGATGCCGAGAATCGGCAGCGCCAGCAGGAACCGGTCGATGGTGCGGCGGCCGCCGGACGTGGCGTAGAACGCGCGGATACCGAACACGGCGCCGATGAAGCCGATGATCAGGAACGGCATCGCCGTGACGAAGCTATTGCTGGCCCAGATGACGACGCGGGTCGGCAGCGGCAGCTCGGCGCCGAGGCCGGCGAACAGCTCGGCGAAGGTCGGGATGACCTTCCACAGGATGACCGCGACGACCAGGGCGGCGATCGTCATGACCGCGATCGGGTAGATCATCGCGGACTTGACCTGGCCAATCAGCTTGACGTTCTTCTCGATGTAGATCGCGAGGCGCTTGAGAATCGTGTCGAGGATACCGCCGGCCTCGCCCGCCGCCACCATGTTGACGTAGAGGGTGTCGAAGGCCTTGGGATGCCGCCGCATTGCGTCGGCCAGCGACGCGCCGCCTTCGACTTCGCTGCGGGTCGCCAGGATCGTCTGGGCAAAGCCCTTGTGCGCTTCCTGCTTGCCGAGGATGTCGAGACACTGCACCAGCGGCAGGCCGGCGTCGATCATCACCGAGAACTGGCGGGTGAAGATGGCCAGGTTCTTGGTCGGGATCTTCCTGGCGCGGAACTTCTGCTGGCTCTTGTCTTCCTTGGCCCGTTCCTTGACCGCGCTGATCTTCGTCACGAGGATCTGCTCGCGGCGCAGCATCGCGACGGCGGCGTCGACGGAATCCGCCAGGCGCTCGCCGTTGACCAGTTCACCCGCCCGGGTCCGTCCTGCAAAAGCAAAAGTAGGCATCGTAGGTTCCTTCTATTCGCGTCCGGTCGCGCCGCTACTTGCGCAGCAGTGGCGGCGGCGTCTGCTGCGTCCGGCCGAGACCGGCCCCGGGCACGATCCCGCTGCCACGCTGGATCATGTCGGTGAGCTCGTCCTTGTTCGACGAGGCGGTCAGCGCCGTCTCCATCGTGATCTGCTTGCTGAGATACAGCGTTGCCAGACACTGATTCAGCGTCTGCATGCCGAGCTTTTCCTGGCCCGTCTGCATCGACGAGTAGATCTGGTGGACCTTGTCCTCGCGAATCAGGTTCCGGATGGCCGGCGTCGGTATCATGATCTCGAGCGCGACCGTGCGGCCCGGGCCGCTCGCCTTGCGCAGCAGCGTCTGACAGACGATGCCTTCGATCACGAGCGACAGCTGCGTGCGGATCTGCCCCTGCTGGTGCGCCGGAAAGACGTCGATGATGCGGTTGATCGTCTGCGACGCCGAGTTGGTGTGCAGGGTCGCGAAGGTGAGGTGGCCGGTTTCGGCGATGCGCAGCGCCGCCTCGATCGTCTCGAGGTCGCGCATCTCGCCGATCAGGACGACGTCCGGATCTTCGCGGAGCGCGGCGCGCAGCGCCATCGTGAAGCTCGAGGTGTCGCTGTGGACCTCGCGCTGGTTGACCAGGCAGCCCTTGTGGTTGTGGATGTACTCGATCGGATCCTCGATGGTGAGGATGTGCTCGGCGCGCTCGGTGTTGATCTTGTCGAGCATCGCCGCCAGCGTCGTCGACTTGCCCGAGCCGGTCGGCCCGGTGACGAGCACCAGCCCGCGCGGACGCTCGGCGAGCTTGGCCAGCACCGGCGGCAGCGCCAGCTCCTGGAAGCTGCGGATCTTCTCGGGGATGACGCGGTAGACCGCCCCGGTGGCGCCGCGCTGGTTGAACACGTTGCAGCGGAAGCGCCCGGTGCCCTTGATGCCGAACGAGAAGTCGAGCTCGAGGGTCTCCTCGAAGCGCTTCTTCTGGGCGTCGGTGCACACGCTGTACACCAGCTGCTTGGTCTCGGACGGCGCCATCGACGGCAGGTTCAGCCGCTGCAGCTTGCCGTGGACGCGGACCTGCGGCGGCGTGTTGGTGGCGATGTGCAGGTCGGACCCGCCCAATTCCACGGTGGTCTTCAGGAGCTCTGGCAGCGTTGGCAGCGACATAGTGATTCCGTCCCGTGCAAAGCAAGGCCGGATCCAACCGGCCCAACTGTCCCGACTTCCCGCGCGTTCCCGCCGCCGCAGCGCGTGCCCGACAACCCCGCCGGCGGCCAGACGGCCGCCGCCGTAGTGCCGCTTCCGCACGCTTTTCGCCCCCGGCTCGACGGTTTTGTAACCGCCGCGGCCAGGGGCACGGCGCCCGCTACTTCACGGTCTCGCGCACCACTTCTTCGATCGACGTGACACCCTCGCGGACCTTGCAGAGGCCGCTCTCGCGCAGGGTGAACATCCCTTCCTCGCGCGCCGCCTTCCGCAGGTCCATCGACGACGCGCCGGTGAGGATCATCTCGCGCAGCTGTTCGCTGATTTCCATGACCTCGTAGAGACCGACGCGGCCCTTGTAGCCCGTGTTGTTGCACTTGTCGCAGCCGACCGGGCGGAAGGCGGCCGCCGTCTCGGCGTCCTCGGCCGGCATCCCCACGTCGATGAAGCCCTGCGGCGGCAGCGGATGCGCCTCCTTGCAGAGCTTGCACAGGCGGCGGACCAGGCGCTGCGCACAAATCAGGTTGACCGAGCTCGCCACCAGGAACGGCTCGATGCCCATGTTCATCAGGCGGCTGATCGTGCTCGGTGCGTCGTTGGTGTGCAGCGTCGACAGCACGAGGTGGCCGGTGAGCGCGGCCTTGACCGCGATTTCCGCGGTCTCGAAGTCGCGGATTTCGCCGACCAGGATGATGTTCGGATCCTGGCGCAGGAAGGAGCGCAGGGCGGCCGCGAAGTTCAGGCCGATCGAATCCTTGACGTTGACCTGGTTGACGCCCGGGAGGTTGAACTCGACCGGGTCTTCCGCGGTCATGATGTTGGTCTCCATCGTGTTCAACTTGCTGATGGAGGAATAGAGCGTGTTGGTCTTGCCGCTGCCGGTGGGGCCGGTGACGAGACACATGCCCCACGGCTTGGCGATCTGCCGCTCGAGGCGCGCCAGCGACTCGGGCTCGAAGCCGAGGCGGGTCATGTCGAGCATCAGCTTGTCCTTGTCGAGGAGACGCATGACGATCTTCTCGCCGAACAGCGTCGGCAGGCAGGAGACACGGAAGTCGATCTCCTTGCTGGTGCCGTTGTCGCTGAAGCGCAGCTTGATGCGGCCGTCCTGCGGCAGGCGCTTCTCGGCGATGTCCAGGCGGGCCATGATCTTGATGCGGGACGTGATCGCATCCTTGAACTTCATGGGCGGCTGCATCACCGAGTAGAGGATGCCGTCGATGCGGAAGCGGACGCGGAACTCACGCTCGTAGGGCTCGATGTGGATGTCGCTGGCGCCCTTCTGGATCGAGGACATCAGCAGCAGGTTGACCATCCGGATGACCGGGGCTTCCCCGCCCTGCTTCTCGAGCGAGGTGACGTCGAGCTCCTCGACCTCCTGGAGCACCTCGACTTCGTCGCCGGTGACCGAGTCCTCGAGGCTGCGCGTCGCGAGGTCGAGCGTGTTGGCGGCCTGCGCAGCACTGTTCATGCCGCTGCTGCTGCTGCTGCCGCCCCCGGAGGCGCCGTTGCCACCCTGGCGGGTGCCGGAGCTCTGGTAGTACTTCTGGATCGCCTCGCCGACCGCGGTCTCGGAGGCGACGACGGGCTCGACGTTGTAGCCCGTCATGAACTTGATGTCGTCGAGCGCGAAGACGTTGGTCGGATCCGTCATCGCGATCGTCAGCGTCGCGCCGGAGCGGCCGATCGGGACGATCTGGTACTTCTGCGCGGTCTCGGCTGGAATCAGCTTGAGGACCGACGCATCGATGTCGAACTGCGCGAGGTTGATGAAGGGAACGCCGTACTGCCGGCTGAGGAGCGCGGTGATCTCCTCGTCCTTGACCATCCCCAACTTGACGAGGGTCATCCCCAGCTTGCCGCCGTTGGCCTTCTGATGGTTCAGGGCCTCCTGCAGCTGGGCCGGAGTGATGCGCTTTTCGCGAAGTAGGAGTTCGCCGAGCCGAACAGCCATGGATGCGTCGTCGTGGTCGCCGCGATAGTTACCGAAAAGGGCGGTGCGGGCGGCCATCTCGCCGGGGCCGCCTGCCCGCACACAGAAACCGGAAGTCCACTGACGGAACCCGTTCGCCGGGGTCCGCCGTCGCCCGTGTCACCGGGGCACGTCGTGTGCCCGGACGTGCAGGCCTGGTGGTGCGTACCCGGTGCTCCGGCCGCGTCGCCGTGATCCACGGCGACACACCCGGTTGACACACAAGGCAACTTCCGCGCCGGACCTGACGCAAGTTGTCAATCGGCACGATCGGTCATGCCCTTCATTCGTTCCCGCCGGCGTCGGAGCGCCGGCCACGCGCGCGCAACACTGCGCGGCACTGCACGAACTGGCGTGACGGCGCCGCCAGCCGGGTGGACGCTGAACCGACACAATTCGTCGCCGCGCACCTGGGTCAGGGCGCACACGAGATCGAGGGATGTCTCAAATTGAAATCCGACGTGCGGTTTCGGTCGTCGGAATTGAGACCGGCGCGCGCGGGGCGGTTCCTCGGGGGCCACGGACGCCGAGGCCGATGGCCGGAGGCGCCGTGAGGTCGACGACCCGGCCGCGGCCGGGGCGGTCGGCAAAACGCCGCCCACCTAGAACTTGGGGCGGGGGCCCCTAGGCCAGGCCCGGTCGGCGCGGGCGCCCCCCCGCGGGGCCTGG
>JANOIR010000466.1:0-1958 GCA_031407765.1 Vicinamibacteraceae bacterium | reverse complement strand
TAGTAGAGGAAGCGGCCGTCGCGCGACCACGCCGGCATCGCGTCGTCGAAGGGGCCGTCGGTCATCCGCCGCAGGCCGAGGCCGTCCGGGCCGATCACCCAGACGTCCGAGAAGCCGTCCGCGCCACGGGAATCGAAGGCGATCCACGATCCATCCGGCGACCACGCCGGCGATCCCTGCCAGCCGCCCGGCCCGCGCGTCAGCTGGACCGGGTTGGCGCCGTCGGCGGCGGCGATCCAGATCTCGTTCGACTCGCCGGACCGGCCGGACTCGAAGGCGAAGCGGCGCCCGTCCGGCGCGTAGGTCGGGCCGTAGTCGGTGAGCGTCGACGACGCCACCGCGACGTCCGGCTTGCCCGGCTCGAAGGCGTAGATGTCGTTGTCGTTCAGGTTGTAGGTGAAGGCGAGGCGGTCGCGCGACGCGGCGACCGCCGGCGACAGCCCGCGCCGGCCGATCTCGAACCGTGCCGGCGGCGCCGATCCATCGGCCGGCACACGCCACAGGTGCGTGCGATCGAAGCGCGCGCCGCCGAAGACGATCGAGCGTCCGTCGCGCGCCCACGCCAAGCCGACGACGGTCATGTCGTGCCGGGTCAACCGGCGTGCCGGCGGCCGCGGAGCCCCGCCGGCGTCGAGGTCGAGGACGTAGACGTCGCACGGCGGGTAGCTCGTGTTGGTGCAGGCGGAATAGGCCAGCCTGGTCCCGTCGGGCGAGAAGGCCGGATCGCGATGCACGGTCGGCGTCGCCGGCGCGGTGAGCGGGCGCGGCTGGCCGCCGTCGATGGCCACCACCTGGATGCCGCCGGCGTCGGCCGGCGAGTCGACGGCGCGGGCGAACGCGACGAAGCGGCTGTCGGGCGTCCAGGCGAGCTGCGACGCCGGCGCGCCGCGCAACCAGTTGGTCTCGATGCGCGCCGCCTTGAGCGCCGTGAGCGGGCGAGCCGCGCCACCCAGCGGCGACACCAGGTGCACGATGGGCGTGTCGCCGATGCGTCCGCGCAGGAACGCGATCCAGCGGCCGTCGGGCGACCAGCTCGGCGCGAGCTCGTCGGCGTCGTCGGCGGTGATCCGCCGCCCCTCCGTGTCGCCGACCAGCCGCACCCAGAGATCGAAGTTTGAGCTGCCGTCCGGGCGCCGCGTCTCGGCGTCCCAGGCGAAGGCGAACTGCAGGCCGTCGGGCGAGAAGGTTGCCGACGACTCGATGCCCGACGTCGTGGTCAGCAGCTCGAGCCGCGGCGCCGGCGGCGGCTCGGGACGGCGCCCCACCCACCAGACGGCGGTTGCGGCGATCGCGACCGCGACGGCGGCCATCGCGCCGGCCGCAGTCCCGGGCCGTCGGCGCGGTGCGGTCGCACGGACGCCGCGCATCGGCGATGACGCCGTCGCGTCGGCGATGTCCTGGAGCACGACCTTGACGTCGGCGATCGACTGGAAGCGGCGCTCGGGTTCCTTGCGCAGGCAGCGGAGCACGACCTGCTCGAGCTCGAGCGGGAGATCGGGGACGATCTCGCGCGGTGGCGTCGGCTGGCGTCCAAGCACCTCGCCGATCGTCTCGGCGGCGCTGGCGCCGCGGAAGGCGCGCCGGCCGGTCAGCATCTCGTAGAGCATCGAGCCGAAGCTGAAGATGTCGCTGCGCGCGTCGACCTTGGCGCCCGTCACCTGTTCCGGCGCGACGTAGCCCGGCGTCCCCCCGAAGCCGCTGGTCGGCCAGCGCGGCGCCGTGCCGGTCAGGTCGGTGACGGTCTCGTCGTGCGGCGCGGCGACCGGGGCGTCGACCAGCTTGGCGATGCCGAAGTCGAGGACCTTGGGCACGCCGTCGGCAGAGACGACGACGTTGCCCGGTTTCAGATCGCGGTGAACGATGCCGGCGACGTACTCAATCACGAGCTCGTGGTCGCCGTCGTCGGCGGAGACCACGAACACGCGCCCGAGGTGGCGGGGAGGGAGCGCCGACGACGT
>JANOIR010000056.1:0-11510 GCA_031407765.1 Vicinamibacteraceae bacterium | reverse complement strand
CCCCACACGACTTGCGGCGCACTTGCGCCCGTCTCTGCCACCTGGCTGGTGGCGAGCTCGACCAGATCCAGTTCCTGCTCGGCCACGTCTCCATCCAGACGACCGAGCGCTACCTGGGATGCAAGCAGAAGCTCCGGATTGCGGTGAACGACCGATTGGGAATCGAACCCGATGCCGCTTGACCGGGCCCGCCGCCAGGGCGGATGCGTCGATCCGCCCTGGGCGACCAGGCAGGACCTTTCCGGCGGCCTGCAGCAAGACGCGTCCAGTTGCTTCTTCAGGATGGCCAGCGGGCCACCCATGGCCGGGCGGACTGCCTCGCTCTCATAGCACGGGTCAAGCTGGCCGTTTCAGGTCCACAGTGTGAAAGGGGTCGAGGGTGTCGAGTGCCTCGGGGCTCTGGATGTTCACGTCCCACTTGAAGAAGCGCAACACGATTGTATCAAGGGTGAAGTCGGCGATGGTGAAGCCGTGCTGTTCGATCGGCTTCACTTCTTCATCGACGCTGAGGTGAATCGGTGGCATGGCGCCCACCTTGCGAGCACCCGAAGGCCAGCCTCCGGGGCTCGTGCCCACTGGGCCGGTCAGGGCGCTCACCACCGGGTTGGACGACAGGTCGAACGTCCCGCTGCGCACGATGCGCTCGATGGCGATCGCGTGCAGGTCGCCGCTCATCGACAGCGGGATCCGCCCGCGCATGCCGGACATTGCGGTCAGCAAGCGGTCGTGCTGCTTGAGCCAACCCGCCTGCCAGTATGGCTTCGCGACATCTGTAGTGAGCCTGCCGTCGGCGAGCACGTCGGGGTACCATTCGCCCCACTTGCCCGCCGTCCAGCCCGGCGGGTTCGAGGGGGCGTTCACGACGTGAGTGACGTCGGCGGCCGCCATCCGGCGCCTGAGCCAGCCTTCGACCTCCCCATCGAGAAACACGGCGCTCGGGCCCGCCATCGTCATCGTGCGGCGCACCGTATAGAGCAGGACCTCCGCGAGTCGGCCGTAGCGCAGGGTGCCGAAACTCTCTGAAATCGGCAGTCTGCGTCCGGCGGACGCGGAGCCCGCCAGCCCCCGCGGGCGCGTCGCATCCGGCAAGAACTCCGGGTAGTACAACGATTGCGCCGCGCGCGCCATCTCGGTCATGAAGCCGTCGGGGGGAAATGTAACGATCTCGTCGTGGGCCTCGTCGTTCTCGAAATAGTCGTGGTCGTCCTGGATGAAGAACACCGGCGTCGATCGGAAATCCGTGCCGTATACCGGTACGATCTGCGGGCCTGCCGCGCGCTTGAGCACCGCTTCGTTCTCGGATCCGAGCACCAAGTCGGAACGATCGAACGAGCCTCCTGCAATCTCCCGGGCGCGTGGCGAGCCACCGCCCAGGTTCTGGGCTGTCAGCGGCGACCGGAGGTCCCAGTACACATGGTCGCCGTTGGCGACCGCGGCGTCAGGCTGAAACGACAGGGCCCGACGCAGCAGGCGGTTGCGGACCGCGGTCGGCAGGAAGCCGAGACCCTCATGCCCGCCCGCGCACGTGAAGAACAGCACGCGCAGTTTTTCGGGTCTCGCGTCCGGCGAGGGAAACGTGGACAGCTCCCACGGCTGACACAGCGACTGGCCAGTGCTCGCGTTCAGGCTCAGCCTGTAGCGCCGGCCAGGGGCAAGCCCCGTCGCGTGAAACGCCCACGTCTCGCCTTGCGTGTCCGTCATGCGGCCGGCCACGGAGGCTTGGTCCACGCGCAGGATCGGCGGCTGCGAGTGCGGCCCGTCGAATGAGGCCTTCAGCAACATCTGTGTGTCGCTGACCGTCGGCAGCAGATGACGCACGGCGCCGTTGTCCCATGCGCCGCGCGTGGAGGGCCGCGCACTCGTCTGCAAAAGGAGTTCCGGGGGCAGGGCAGCTAGCAACGGGCCGGCAGCGGCGGCGCGCAGTAAATCTCGGCGCTTCATCGGTTTGCCCGCGATAGTCTACATCTTCTTCACGAGAGCCGACATCGCGTGGGGGGCGTGGTTAATCGTGTGTTGCGATCCAACTTCGTTGTCTCGCGGACGGAATACTTGCCACATCCCGCCTTCGCCGAGCTCCGCGGTGATCTCGTAAACGCCGAGACGCCGCCGGGAGTGAACGCAGATGCGGCGCAATCATATCGGCGGGACTGCCGCGCTGGCGGATTACACCTGCAAAACGCCGCAGTGTAGAACGACTCGCTGCGGGCACGGCACACGCGAGATCGACGGCGCCTCCGCGAAGACGCCCGTGGCGTGACGGTGTTGTCGGCGTGCGAGCGGCGCCCGTGCCAGGCTCGCGCCAACGGGCTTAGGCGGCGCGCAGGGCCACCGTGGGATCGACGAGCGCTGGGGCGGGGCTCGGCCCGCCGGTCGGGGCAGGCATGCCGCGGGCGCGACGCGTTCGGAGTCGTCCGACTTCAGCGAAGACGGCCCGCGACACGCAGGAGCCTACTGGCGCCAGGGTGCGGGGCGACAGGCAGTGCCCGTGGCGCTCTGGGTTGTGATGGTGCCCGAGTATCGCGGGCCCGGACGACGGAGCCGCGGCGCGCACGCGGCATGCCTGCCCCGACCGGCGCTACCGGCCTGGCCGCAGCCAGTCCGGCCGGCGGCAGGAGAGCGCCTCAACGACTCCGGGGTAAAGGGCGACTCCGGAGTCGATTCGCCCCGCGAGGGCTACGACTTGCCGTTCAGCGCCCGCACCTTGACGTTGCGGTAGCAGACCGCGTCGCCGTGGTCCTGGAGCAGGATCAGTCCCGACTGCGGCTTGCCGAAGCGCTCGATCTCCTTGAACTTGCTCTTGGCGACGGCCTCGCGGAGCGCCGGGCTGTCGAGCGTGTAGGCGAGCACCTTGGTCCCGTTCAGCCAGTGTTCGACCTCGGTGCCGCGCACGACGACCCGGCTGGTGTTCCATTCGCCCGCGGGCTTCGACGGCCGGTTGGCGGCGGGCAGGACGTCGTAGAGAGCAGCGGTCTGGCGATGCGGGCCGATCTTGGCGTCCGGGTGCTTCGCGTCGTCGATGAGCTGATACTCGTGGCCGATCGCGGCATCGCGATCCTCCAGCACGAAGTATTTCAGCCCGCTGTTGCCGCCGGCCGAGACGCGCCAGTCCCAGGCGAGCTCGAACTGCGAGTACGGCGTCGCGGCGACGATGTCGCGCGCGCCTCGCGTGTCTGTACTGTCGCCCGGGGCGAGGCACAACAGGCCGTCCTTTGCGACCCAGCGCGTGCCGCTGGCGTCTGGGCGTTTGTAGGCGCGCCACCCGCCGAGGCTGGTGCCGTCGAAGAGCAGGGTCCAGCCCGCTTTCTGCTCGGCGGGCGAGACTTGATTGGGGGCCTGCGCCGCGACAGCGGCGGCCAGGGAGATCGAGGCCGCGAGCGCGGCCGCCACCGTGAATCGCATGCGCAGACTCTACCTGATCGATCGCCGCCGCGTCGCGCCCTGCCGCCGCGGCCGGTCAGCCCGCAAGCCGTTCTGCGGCGGGACACTCTGGACCGGCGGGTTCGCAGTCCAGCGGTCGGGCTGCCGTTCGATGGCGAGAACGGGCTGCCGTTCCCCTGCGACAAGTCGGGCCTGGCCGCGATCGGGCCTGACCTCGACGGGGACACTGTCGTCCGGGCGTCGCTCGGACGCCCGGGCCGCCGCCTCCACCAGCCGGAGCCGCTGCCGGTCCCGCGTCTCGCCGCGGGCCTGCCACTGCCGCCTGATCCACGGCCACCAGCGGAAGGCGGCGGCAATCGCCGCGCTTCCGCGGCTTGGCGGACGCTTGCCCGTGCTCATCTCGGCTGGCGCACCGGGCCCGATGGACCAGCCCGCGGTTTCACGTCCGCAGGCAGTGCAACGCAGCGAGAGCCGCTGCGGCTCCCGCAAGAACGAATCGTCGTGGCCCAGGACCATGCAGCGCAGCCGGAAGCGGACGCCTCGCCGCGCCAGGCTGCGCAGGCCCACCACGACGCGGCGGAGCCGGCTGTCGACCGCCCGCGGCGCGTAGGCGGAGGCGACGGCCGCGGCGGTCATGGCGGCGACCAGCCGAGCGTGCGGATCCGCCGACCGGCTGGGGCGGTGACGTCGATGAGCTGCGTGCGGTACCGGAGCGCGAACGCAATCACCAGCCCGGTGAGGCCGATCGCCACGCTCGCCAGCGTCACGTCCGCGGTCGCCTGCGCGACACCGAACAGGGCCGGACCGGCCACCACACCACAGGCGGTCAGGACCCACGGCAGCAGGCCGTGGTGTTGCCGAGTGGGAGTGGAGCGGATCGTCACAGCGGTGTCCTCGTTCGGCCTCGGCTGGCGCGACGGAACGTCGCCCCTGGCCCCAGGCTGTGCTGATCCTGCGCCGCCTCGCGAGAGTTGTCTGTTCGCTTGAGGACACCCCTCTTTTGCAGACTGGGCCAGCCGGAGCGGACTGTGCAGTTTGGAACAGCTCGGTCTCCCCAGTGGGCGTAGCGTCAGGGTGTCGGCGGAGCGTCATCCGCCGCGGCAGACGCACAGTGCGTCGCGAGGAGGCCCACGTGCCGTTGAACGCCCGCCCGCCACCGATGGTTCTGATGATTTACGCGCCCGAAACTGGCGGCTACGCCGATTTCTTCGCGACCAGTGGATTCCGGTTGACTGAAGCCCGGAGCACCGCCGAGGGACTCGCGCAGGCCGTCGCCCTGTTGCCGGATCTGATCGTGCTCGACTTCGGCTTGGACGGTGAGACGGTGGCGAAGCTTCGTGGCAACGTGACGACCAGCGCGATTCCCATCATCGCGCTCACCGACGTGTGCCGCCTTGGAGCGTGCGGAAACTGACGATGAGCGCAGACCCGAAGCCGAGGGTGCTGGTTGTCGACGACGCGCCCCTGGTGCGCGAGATATTCGGCAGCTTTCTCACGCACTCCGGCATGGCGGTCAGCTTTGCCGCCGACGGCCTCGAGGGCCTGAAGGAAGCCCGGGCGGCGAAACCCGATGTCATCGTCAGCGACCTGGATATGCCGCGAATGGACGGCGTGGCCTTCTGCGCAGCGCTTCGCGCCGACGACGCGACCCGACGGGTGCCGATTGTGGTCGTGACCGCCGGCGGGGGCGAGTATGCCCGCGCGGCCCTCGACGCCGGCTGCGACGCAGTCCTGCCGAAGCCATGCTCGCGCGAGCTGCTGATCGCGACCATTCGCGATCTGCTCGCGCAGCCCGAGAAGGCGCGCGCCGTGGGCGCTACGACGCCGCCACGGCCGCCGGACGAACAGCGCTGAAGGTCAGCTCGCCGTTGGCGACGCCGACCTCCACCGTGTCGCCTTCGCGGAAGGCACCCTCCAGCACCTTCAGCGCCAGCGGATCCAAGAGCCGCCGCTGGATCGTGCGCTTCAGGGGCCGCGCCCCGTAGACCGGGTCGTAGCCTTCCTCGATCAGCCGCGCCCGCGCGTCGTCGCTCAGCGACACCGTGATCTTCCGTTCGGCCAGACGCTTCATCAGACCGGCGAGCTGGATGTCCACGATCGCCCCCATGTGGCTGCGGCCGAGGGGGTGGAACAGGATGATCTCGTCGACGCGGTTCAGGAACTCCGGGCGGAAGTGCTCGCGCACCGCGTCCATAACCTGCCGGCGCGTGCCTTCGTCGAGCTCGCCGTCGCGTCCGGCGCTCGCGGCCAGGGCGTGGCTGCCGACGTTGGACGTCATGATCACGACGGTCTGGCGGAAGTCGACCGTGCGGCCCTTGCCGTCGGTCAGCCGCCCGTCGTCGAGCAGCTGCAGCAGCACGTTGAGCACCTCGGGGTGTGCCTTCTCGACCTCGTCGAGCAGCACCACAGAGTACGGCCGCCGCCGGACCGCCTCGGTGAGCTGGCCCGCGTCCTCGTAGCCGACGTATCCCGGAGGCGCGCCGATCATCCGCGCCACGCTGTGCTTCTCCTGGTACTCCGACATGTCGATGCGGACCATCGCCTGGTCGTCGTCGAACATGAAGGCGGCCAGTGCGCGCGCCAGCTCGGTCTTGCCGACGCCGGTGGGGCCCAGGAACAGGAAGCTGCCGAGCGGCCGCGCCGCGTCCTGCAGGCCCGCACGCGCGCGGCGGATGGCATTGGCCACCGCCACCACGGCTTCGTCCTGGCCGATGATGCGCTGGTGCAGCCGCGTCTCCATTTGCAACAGCTTCTGGACCTCGCCCTCCATCAGCTTGCTGACCGGGATGTTCGTCCACTTGGCGACGACCTCGGCGATGTCCTCCTCGTCGACGTCCTCCTTGAGCATGCGAGGTGCCGCCCCCGACGGAGCGGCCGCCGCGGCGATCTTCTTCTCGAGCTCCGGGATCCGGCCGTACTGCAGCTCCGAGGCGCGGGCGTAGTCGCCCTGGCGCTGGGCGCGATCGACCTCCGCCTTGAGGCGCTCGAGCTCCTCCTTGTCCTGCCTGTCGCCCTGGATCGTCGCCTTCTCGGCCTCCCAACGTGCGGTCAGCCCGGTCTGCTGCTCCTTGAGCTCGGCCATCTCCTTCTCGAGCCGGGTGAGCCGCTCGCGCGACGCCTGATCCGTCTCCTTGCGCAGCGCCTCGCGCTCGATCTCGAGCTGCATCAGGCGACGAGCCACCTCGTCGAGCGCGGCGGGCCTCGAGTCGATCTCCATGCGCAGCTTCGACGCCGCCTCGTCGACCAGGTCGATCGCCTTGTCGGGCAGGAAGCGGTCCGGGATGTACCGGTTCGACAGCACCGCCGCGGCGACCAGCGCCGCGTCCTTGAGGCGCACGCCGTGGTGAATCTCGTAGCGCTCGCGCAGCCCGCGCAGGATGCTGATGGTGTCCTCGACGGTCGGCTGATCGACCAGCACCGGCTGGAAGCGGCGCTCGAGCGCGGCGTCCTTCTCGATGTACTTGCGGTACTCGTTCAGCGTGGTCGCGCCGATGGTGTGCAGCTCGCCGCGCGCCAGCATCGGCTTGAGCATGTTCGAGGCGTCGAGCGAGCCTTCGGCCGCGCCAGCGCCGACGACGGTGTGGAGCTCGTCGATGAACAGCACGACCGCGCCTGCCGCCTGCGCTACCTCGCTCAACACCGCCTTGAGTCGATCCTCGAACTCGCCGCGATACTTGGCGCCGGCGACGAGCGAGCCCATGTCGAGCCCGATGATGCGCTTGTCCTTCAGGCCTTCGGGCACGTCGCCGCGGATGATGCGCTGCGCCAGGCCCTCGACGACGGCGGTCTTGCCGACGCCGGGCTCGCCGATGAGCACCGGGTTGTTCTTGGTGCGCCGCGACAGCACCTGGATGACGCGGCGGATCTCCTCGTCGCGCCCGATCACCGGATCGAGCTTGTCCTGCCGCGCCAGCGCGGTGAGGTCGCGCCCGTAGCGCTCGAGCGCCTGGTACTTGCCCTCGGGGTTCTGGTCGGTCACGCGCTGGCTGCCGCGCACGGCGACCAGCGCCTCGAGCACGCGATCGTAGGTGATGCCGTGGCGGGTCAGCACGTCCGCGCCCGGCGCACGCCCGGTCTCGCTGACCAGGGCCAGCAGCAGGTGTTCGGTGCTGACGAACTCGTCCTTGAATCGGGCCAGCTCGCCTTCGGCCTTCTGCAGCACGGCGCGGATGCGCGACGAGAAGCCGGCATGGGTGGCGCCGTAGGCCTTGGGCAGCTTGGCCAGCAACTGCTGCACGTCGGCGCCGACGACCTCCGGGTCGACTTCCAGCTTGCGCAGGACGTCGGGCACGACGCCGCCAGGCTGGGCGATCAGCGCGGCCAGCAGGTGCTCGGGATCGATCTGCGGATGGTTGCCCTGCTCGGCCGCGCCTTGCGCGGCGGCGACCGCCTCCTGCGCCTTCTCGGTGAAACGGTTGATGTTCATGAAGACACCTTCTGTGACTCGTGCTCCGCGAGCTCGGCGAGCGCTTCGTAGTGCGCGCGCGCCTCCGGCGTGAGCGAGCGCGGAAGCTGCACGTCGGCGACGACGTACAGGTCTCCGCGTTCATCGGGCTTGCCCGCGACCGGCATGCCCTGACTCTTGACCCGGAACTTCTGGCCGTTCTGCGTCGTCGGCGGCACCTTCAGCCGGACGGTGCTGCCGGCGAGCGTCGTCACCGACGCCTCGCCGCCGAGGACCGCGGTCGTCAGCGGGACCTCGACACGAGTCGTCAGGTCATGGGCATGGCGCTCGAAACGGGCGTGCGGGAGCACCTGCACGCGGAGGTAGAGATCGCCGGCGCGTCCGCCGCTGGCGCCAGGCTCACCCTCGCCGGTGACGCGCACGCGCGCCGCGTCGCGCACCCCGGCCGGGATCCGGACGTCGATGGCGCGGGTGTGGCCGTCGTGCTTGAGCGAGATTCGGCGCAGCGCGCCGTGATACGCCTCCTCGAGCGAGAGCTGCACCGGGTGCTCGAGATCGGCGCCGATGCGGCTGCGTCCGCGGCCCCGCGTCCGTTTCTCGTCGCCGGCGGCTGCGCCCCCGCCGCCGAAGAACGTGGTGAAGAAGTCGGAGAACCCGCCGCCGCCCCCGCTCGCGAACAGTTCTTCCATCTCCTCCTGCGTGACGGTCCGATACTGGCCGCCGCTGCCGGTGGTGTACGTGCCGGCGCCCGGGCCGCGAAAGCCCCCGAAACCGCTGGGGCCGCCGGGAAAGCCCTGCGCGCCGGGCGGCACGTTCTCGTAGGCGCGCCAGTTGGCGCCGAGCTCGTCGTACTTGCGCCGCTTGTCGGGATCGCTCAAGACCTCGTTGGCCTCGTTGATCTCCTTGAAGCGCGTCTCGGAGGCCTTGTCACCAGGGTTCACGTCGGGGTGGTACTTGCGCGCCAGCTTGCGGAACGCCTGCTTGATTTCCTTGTCGGTGGCCGTTTTGGCGAGCCCCAGCGTGGCGTAGTAGTCCTTGAAGTCCATGCGGCTAGTCCCCTGCTACAGCTCCAGAAGGGTGGTCAGGCGCCGGAGGTCGTCGGACAGCCGGCGCAGCTGCGACTTCGGCGACTGATCGCCGTCGGTCACCACTTGCATCTCGCGCACGACGTCGGCGATCGCCAGCAACCGCTGGACGCCGGCGAGGTTGACGCCGGCTTCATCGACGAAGTGCTTGATCAACCGCAGCCGCTCGAGCTCGTCGCGCGAATAGACGCGCATGCTGCCGATGGTGCGGGTCGGCCGGATCAGGCCCAGCCGCTCGTACTTGCGCAGCGTCTGCGGATGCATGCCCAGCAGCTCCGCCGCCATGCTGATGAAGAACAGATCGTCGCCGATGTTCATGGATGACTGCCGATCCAGCTGCGTCGATCCGAGTATGCGACTTGATACGAGGCGTGTCAATGCTCTTAGTCGATACGGTGGAGCCTGGCGCGCCGATCGCATCCGGCGGCGGCCCGGAACGGCCGCAGCACCCCGGCACCATGACGCGCGTTTCGCCGGTCCGGGCTTTCGGGGGATACTGCGACGTTGACCCTGGACGTCCATCTCACCGACTTCGTCACCATCGGCCTGCTGGTCCTGCTCGAGGGCCTGCTCAGCGCCGACAACGCCCTGGTCCTGGCCATCCTCGTGCTGGGGCTGCCGCGCGCCGAGCAGCGCAAGGCCCTGCGCTACGGCATCCTCGGCGCGTTCGCGTTCCGCGCGCTCGCGACCGCGTTGGCGGCCTACCTCATCGATGTGGCCTGGGTGAAGCTGGTCGGCGCCGCCTACCTGCTCTACCTGCCGTACTCGCACTTCGCGCAGAGGTCGGACGCAGGGGAGAAGCGGACATTCAAGCCGGCTCGGCCATGGCTCGGCTTGTCGGCGTTCTGGGCCACCGTCGTGAAGGTGGAGTTCACCGACATCATCTTCGCCATCGACTCGATCCTGGTCGCGGTGGCGATGTCGAACAAGCTGTGGGTGATCATCACCGGCGGCCTCCTCGGCATCATCGCGATGCGGATGCTGATCGGCCAGTTGCTGGTCTTCGTGCAGCGCTACCCGCCGCTCGTCGACGGCGCCTTCATCATCATCGCGTGGGTCGGCATCAAGCTGATGGTCGAGTACCTGCACCAGATGCACTTCATCGCCTTCGAAATACCGAAGTGGCTCTCGCTGGGGCTGATCGTGGTGATCTTCACCGGCGCCTACGCCTACGCACGCCGCGTCGGCGCCGTGGAAGTCGACGAGGACGGGCCGCCCGACCCCACCGAAGCGCTGTTCACCGAGGCCGACGCCGACACCGAGCCCGACGATTCAGGGAAGCGCCAGTAGCTTCAGTGTCAGGTCGAGGCTTTCGCCCTCGCCGACGCGGAACGGCTTGGCGTCGCGGCGCAAGGTCTCGAGGAACTCCGGATCGAAGACATCGTCGGTTTCGATGTCCGCCATCGCCGCTGCGAGGTACGATCCCGGTGGGAAGCGCTCGGTGCGAAAGCGACCCTGCTGGTCGGGCCTGGCCGTGCGGACCCGCTGATACCCAGCGCGCCGCGCCAGCTCCACATCGTCGGGGAACAGCACCACCGTGTAGTCCATGACCGCCTTGCCGGTGCTGTCGGTGACGCCACCGGTCACCGTCGCGCTCTGCGTGGAAAAGATCACGTCGATGCGTCCGCCCGGCTCCGCCGTCAGCTCGACGTCGTCGCTGCCCACGAGCTCGCGGCCGCGATAGACGATGCGCTTCGTGTACCACGGCGGATTGGCTGACGCCGACAACGTGTAGCTGCCGGGAACGATTTCCAACGAGAAATGCCCGTCGCGGACGGCTGCGGTGCCGCCGTCCATCCGGTGCGGCGACTGGGCCGACACGAAGACGCGGTCCGGCTTCTGTGCCGACGCATCCTCGTAGATCGCGTTGACCGGGATGCGAATCGGATCCACCACGACCAGACGCAGGTCGCTGATTGGCGTGCCGCTGACGACGACGCGGGCCGAGGCCACCCGCTGGGTGTTGCGGGGCGCCTCCTCCTCGAACGTCGGCGAGCCGAACATCGGCCTGGCTTGGAGGACGTATTCGCCCGGAGCGACGCCGGGCAGCGAGAAGGAGCCGTCCGATCTGATCCCCGTCCCGCCGCCGCCCCACGACATCGGGCCAGCCGCGGCGCCCATCGACATGAGGTGACCGCCGGTGGCCGGCCTGCCGGACGCATCGACGACCACGCCGCTGACGGTGGTGAGTCGCGTCGGGACCAGTGGCAGGTCGGCGACGACTTCGGCGCCGGCGACAACCTCGATCGGCTGCGCGTCGGTCGCAACGGTGGTGCCCGGGTAGAACGTCGAGGCAAAGCCGGCGATGTTCGGATCGATGACGTCGGCACCGCCCGAAAAGCGCCCCATGTCTTCGGCCCTCGCCGACACGTAGTAGCTGCCGGGGGCCAGGCCGTAGAGGCGGAACGTGCCGGTGTCGTCCGAGACACGAGGCGCGCCCGTCGGCATCAACTGCCGTTCGCCGTTGAACGTCCGATAGCGCATCGCCATCACCGACACGCCGGGGACGACATCGCCCGTCTCGTCCACGACCCGGCCGGTGATGACGCCGGCGGGCGCCAGCGCGAGCGCGACGTTTCGGATGGTCTGGCCGTCGGCCAGTTCGAAGGGCCGGCCCGAGCGCCCCGGTCGACGCGCGCCGA
>JANOIR010000054.1:0-2432 GCA_031407765.1 Vicinamibacteraceae bacterium | reverse complement strand
GAGTTCACGCCGCGGATGGATCCCGATCGACGCCAGGCGCTGACGCGCGGCTGGGATCGCGCCGTCGAGCGCAGCCGGAGCTGGATCGAGCCCTAGCGTCGAGGCTACGGCGTCGGTGGGCTCGGGACCGGCAGGCTCGGGCCCGGCAGGCTCGGGACGGGCCCGCTCGGGCGCGGTGGGAACTCGTCGAGAAGCGGGGCCTTGGTCGTGACGCGCCAACTGCCGCTGCAGTCGGAGGTGACCAGGGCCTTGCCTTGCCGCGTCGCGAAGAACATCCAGCGCTGCCCGACGGCGGCGCGGCCCATCTTTCGACGCGAGTCGTCGACGCGCACCGACACGACCCTGTTCGGGCCGAGCGCCCCCTTCCAGGAGCGCTCGATGCGGACGTCGGCCATCCACGAGTTCCCCTGTTCCCGAACCCCGACCAGCCGGCCAGAGAAGACCTCGTCGGCCAACAACGGCCTCGTCCACAGCAACGGTGGATCGCACGCGCATGCCTCGACGGGGCTGACATCGAAGCCGGGCACGAGCAGAATCGCGAGGGCGAGGGCGCCGGATGCGAGTCGCATGGTCTGTACCTGGTCTTCGACCCCGGGTCCGCGCCGGGGTTCCCAATCAATCGGCTCGGTCCGACGGCCACTCCACTCCGCGCGGCGCCAGGCGCGTCGGTGGACGCAGCGGCGTGCAAGAAGCGTGGCCGTCGCCGTTCCATGAGACGAGGTGTCATCGTGCCGAGACTCGTCCTTCCGCTGCTGACCATGTTGTTCTGGGCCGCCGCCCGCGATGCGGACGCGTGCTCGTGCATCCAACAGTCGCCCTGCCAGGTGTATGGCGGCGCCGACGCCGTGTTCGTCGGCGAGATCGCGGCGGTCGAGTCCGGGCCGCGCGAGAAGGTCGCCCGCATCCGTCTGACGCACGTCTACAAGGGCGCCGCGAAGACCGGCGAGACGGTGGCCGTCCGCATGGGGCCGGGATCGTCAGCGAGCTGCTCACTCGACGTGGCCGTCGGCCAGCGCTGGGTGATGTTCGCGGGCACCGCCAACGGCGGGTTCTCGACTGGCTTCTGCCACGGCAGCTACCGACTCCGCGACACCGACGCGCTGCCGACGTTACCGCTGACGGCGGGCGAGGTCACCGGCCGCCTGATCCGCTGGACGCGGGGCGACAAGCCGCCGGACGGCCTGGGTGACGTGCCCGTCTGGGTGCAGACACCGACTGGACGCATCGCCTCGCGCACCGCGGCCGACGGCTCGTTCGCGCTGAGCCGCGTGCCGCCGGGGAAATGGACCGTCAGCTTCGACCTCGGTCCCACCGAGACCGCCGACCAGCCGATCGAGCTGGGCGCCGACGACTGCGAGTCCGTGATCGCGTCACCGCGACCATCCGGCGGGATCCGCGGCTCGGTCGTCGACGCGCAGGGTCGGCCGCTCAAGGGCGTCTACATCTACGCCGCCGATCCGGCCGACACGACCGGCCGCTCGGAGCGGATGAGCGAGACCGACGCCGACGGCGCGTTCTCGCTGTCGGCGTTGAAGCCCGGTTCGTATCTCATCGTCGCCGGCCTGCGCGACGCGCCGTCGGCGCGGTTCCCATATCCTCCGACCTATCACCCGTCGACGCGCGATCGCGCCGCGGCGCAGGTGGTTCGCGTCGGCCCCGAGCCGGTCCGCCTGCCGCCGCTCGCGATGGGCGCGCCACTGCCGCTGGTGCCGGTCAGCGCCGAGATCGTCTGCCGCGACGGCACGCGCCCGGCGAGCGCGTTCGTCACCGCGACTCGCCTCGGGCACACCCAGTCGCTGGCCCCGAAGGACTATTCCTCCGACACGCCGGATCGCGGTCGCTACGTGGTGCAGGTGCTGCAGGGCCACCGCTATGCGATCGAAGGCCAGGTCTCGATCCTGGCCCGCTTCTCCGACGGTACGCAGGGCCACACGATCCAGCGGACGGCCTCGCTCGAGATCGACAGCGCGCAGCCGCCAGGGGTGCTGCGCCTGCTGTCTGACCTGGATCGCTGCGACCGTCCGGGCGGTATCCTGTCCGATCGGCCCTGATCAGGCCTTCGGGACGTCGTCGAGCGAGAAGTAGACCGCCTTGCCGTTGGCCCGTGCCGTCGCGACCATGTCGTCCGCGCCCGCCGAGGGGCCGCCGATGCGGAGGCAGCCGTCGCACTTGGCGACCAGCCGCCGCGAGATCGGGTGGAAGATCTCGTCGAAGATCGGGTCGCCGATGCCGGTCGATCCGGCGTGCTCGATCAGCGGCAGCGCGTACCACTCACCCATCACCGGCAGGTGGCCGCGGCGAAAGAGCTGGAGCGATGCCTCGGTCATGGCGTCCACGTTGCGCTTGATCAACACGGGGTCGTCGTTCGTGCCGGAACGGTACGGTCCTCTGCTCGACGTCCAGGTGCGGCGTCCGGTCGTCGCCGAGACGAC
>JANOIR010000043.1:0-4425 GCA_031407765.1 Vicinamibacteraceae bacterium | reverse complement strand
CGCGCCGGCGACCAGCGCACGGCGACGAACGCCGCCAGCGCCGAAGGCTTCGACGAGCTCGAGTTCGACCGCTACACCGAGTTCCACCTGCTCACGCGCGAGCTGGCCGAAACGGCGAGCGACATCGCGACCGTCGGCACGCGCGTCGGCGACGCGCTCGGCGACTTCGACAGCGACCTGACGCGGCTGGCGCGCGTCACGCGGGACATCCAGGACAAGGTCATGGAGTTCCGCATGGTGCCGCTGAAGACGCTCGCCTCGCGTCTCGAGCGCGCCGTCCGCGTTGCCGCCGAGGCGTGCGGCAAGTCCGTCGAATTCGCCCTCGAAGGCGAGCACGTGTCGATGGACAAGTCGCTGCTGCAGGAGATGGCCGATCCGCTGATGCACCTGCTGCGCAACGCCGTCGACCACGGCATCGAAACGCCCGCCGATCGCCAGGCGCGCGGCAAGTCCGGCACCGGCCGCGTCACCGTCCGCGCCTACCACGAAGGCACGGAGGTCGTCCTCGAGGTGGCCGACGACGGCCGCGGTCTGGACCTGTCCCGCATCCGGCGGACCGCCGTCGACCGCGGCTACGTGCAGGAAGCCGAAGCGGCCGGCCTCGACGAAGAGTCGCTGGCGTCGTTCCTCTTCGAACCCGGCTTCAGCACCGCCTCGCGCCTCACGGAAATCTCGGGCCGCGGCGTCGGGATGGACATCGTGAAGGGCAAGGTCGTCCAGCTCAACGGCCGCATCCACGTGCAGACGCGGCCGGGCGCGGGCGCGACGTGGATCGTGCGGCTGCCGATGACGCTCGCCATCACCCGCATCCTGCTCTTCCGCGCCGGCGGCGAGATCATGGGGCTGCCCCTCGGCGCCATCGTGCAGATCGTGCGGCCGCTGCCGGGCGCGATCGTGCCGCTCGGCTCCGATCGCGTCATCTCGCTCTCCGGGCAGACCTACCCGGTCCGCGATCTGGCCGACTGGCTCGCCATCCCGCGCGCCGCGAAGGTGGGCCACGCGCCGCGCCCGCTCGTCGTCGCGACCCTCGGCGGCCGCCACGTCGCGCTGGAGATCGACGAAATCCTGAGCAGCCGCGACGCCGTCATCAAGACGCTCGGCACACACCTGCGCCGTGTCCCCGGCGTGTGGGGCGCGACGCTGCTCGGCGACGGCACCGCCGTCCTGATTCTCAATCCGGCGGATCTCGGCGGCGTCGCCGACGCGCCGCGGCCGCGGGTGGCATCGCGCGCGGTGGCCCCCGAGAAGGAGCCCTATCAAATCCTGATCGTGGACGACTCGCTGAGCATGCGGCACGTCCTCTCCGCGGCGGTCCGCCGCGCCGGCTGGACGGCGATCCAGGCGCGCGACGGCATCGAGGCCCTCGAAGCCGTGCACCGCTCGACGCGGCCGCCCGACCTCATCCTGCTCGACATCGAGATGCCGCGGATGGACGGCTTCGAGTTCCTCGCCACGATCCGCGGGCAGAAGGGCTTCACCGCGCTGCCGATCGTCATGCTCACCTCGCGCGGCGGCGAGAAGCATCGCGACAAGGCACAGGCGCTCGGCGCCACCGATTACCTGGTGAAGCCGTTCCAGGAAGACACGCTCATCGAGCGGGTCGGACGGCTGGTGCAGGCCCGCCGCCAGGCCGAGCGGAAGGTGGCGTCATGATCCGCGTGGCGATCGCCGACGACTCGCCGTTCACCTGCCAGCTGCTCGCGTCCTATCTCGAGGAAGCGGGTGACTGCCTGGTGGTGGGGATGGCCCACGACGCCGCGACGACGATGGACCTCGTGCGCGACACGTCGCCCGACGTGCTGACGCTGGATCTGCAGATGCCGGGCCGCGACGGTCTCGAGCTGCTGCGCGACGTGGGATCGTCGACGGCGGTTCCGGTCGTGGTGATCAGCGGCATCAGCCGCCGCGCCGCCGCCACGACGCTGCGCGCGCTCGAGCTCGGCGCGGTGGACTTCGTCCTCAAATACACCGACGGCGCGCCGGTGAGCGCGGCGTCGCTCAAGCGCGAGATCGTCGCGAAGGTCAAAGCCGCGGCGGGCGCCCAGGTGGTCGCCGCCCGAGCCCGCTCGACCGCGCCGGCCCCTGCCGAACCCACCCCCGTCGCGCGCCCCTTCCGTCATCTCTCCCGGCCGGCGGCGCCGACGGGCGGCGTGATCATCATCGGCTCGTCCACGGGTGGGCCCAGCGCGCTCGGCGAACTGCTCGCCGAGCTCCCCGCCGACTTCGCCACCTGCTGCGTCGTCGTCCAGCACCTGCCGGCGACGTTCACGGCGCCGTTCGCGGAGCAGCTGAGCCGGCACACCTCGTTGTGCGTGCGCGAAACCCAGGCGGGCGACCGCATCGAGCCGGGACGCGTGCTCGTGACGCCGGGCGCGTTTCACGTCATCGTGCGCCCCGACGGCCGCCTCGATCTGCAGGTGCCGGGCGAGCGCGACAGCAACCGCCCGTCGATCGATCTCGCCATGACCAGTGCCGCCGACAGCTACGGCGCCGGCGCGATCGGCGTCGTGCTGACCGGCATGGGTCACGACGGCGCCGAAGGGCTGAAGCGCATCCGCGACGCCGGCGGCAAGGCCTACGTGCAGGAGCCGTCCAGCAGCGTCATGCCGAGCATGCCGAAACGCGCGCTCGAGCGCGCGGGCGCCGATCACGTCGGGCGTCCCGCCCGCATCGGACAGCTGCTGGCCGCGAGGGGACGGACGTGAGGCTGCCGGGCGGCGTCGCGAGGCACGCCGACACCATCGTCCGCTGCCGCGTCGCCGGACGGGCCTACGCGTTCGAGGGGCGCGATGTGCGCTTCATCGCGCGCAGCGATCAAGTGGCGCCGGGCGGCGACGGGGTCGCACGCGTGGGAACGCTACGCGGACGCGAGCCGATCCCGGTGTTCGCGCTCGGCGCGCTGCTGCACCCGTCGGCCGACGCCGGCGCAGGCGCGCACGTCGTCATCACCGGCAGCGGCGACGAACGCGCCGGCTGGCAGGTCGATCGTATTCTGCGCGCACCGGACGACGCAGTGACGCTCAGGCTGGCGCTGCCGGAGATGGCCGGGCCGCTGGCGCGGCGATGGTTCTCGGCGATCCTCGCCGACGGGGACGGCGGGCCAAGTCTCGTCTGCGCTCCCGCCGGCCTGGATCCCCGAACCACCGCCCAGACGCCGCTCGCGGCGCTCCCGCCGCCACCGGTCGGACTGCCGCCCAACGGCGCCGGACGTGGCGTCGTCGTGCTCTTCTCGAGCGCCGCGCTGCCCGCGTGCGGGGCCAGCCGCTTTGCCATCGCCGGCAGCCGCGTGATCGCCGTCGTGCAGTCGCTGCCGACGCGCGCCGTGCCCGGGACGCCCGCCTACGTGTCCGCGGTCGCGGCGTGGCGGGATCTGGCGATTCCGGTGCTCGATTTGAGCGGTGGCGCAGGCGTGCCGCCGGACTCGGCGCGCGGCCGTCATCTCATCGTGCGGTACGGCGTCGCGCCGCACACCGCCATCACCGCGATTCCCATCGATCGCGACGTCGTGCTCCATCGGGCCAGTCAGGACGACGCCTGCCTGGAGCGGCCGGCCGGCGTGCCGGAGGGCGTCGAGCTGTACGCGGTGCGGGGCGAAGCGGTGGCCCTGGTGAATCTCGACTCGTTGACGGCCTCGTGCGCAGCATGACTCGAGCAGGAAAACAGCCACCGGTCAAACAGCGGACCGGCCGAGAGCTCATGGAGGAGGCCGCGCGTCACCTGCGCAGCAACGCGCTGGCGAAGGCGCTGCCGCTGTACCAACAGCTCTACGATCAGGGCCCGAACGACTGGGCGGTCGCCAACGCCCTCGGCGATCTTCACGTCCGCATGAATGCCACCGACCTGGCGGTTGGTGTCTTCATGGAACTCGCCGAGCACATGGCGGGAGAGGGGCACGCCATCAAGGCGCGCGCGCTCTATCGCAAGGTGCTGCGCCTGCGTCCGGGCAACGCGGCGGCCACCATCCGCGTCGCGGAGCTCGAGAACGAGCATCTCGACGCGAGCCCGATCATGCAGCGCGTGCGCGAGGCGTTGCTCGACGCGGAGGCCGCGGCGGCGCCGCCACCACAGCCGGCGCCGACCCTCGAGGAACCGGCGTTCGAGACGGCAGCGCGTGAGGAACCGGCGTTCGAAACCACCGCGCGCGAGGAACCGGCGCCACCGCCGCCCCCTTCGCCCGCGCTGACCTTCACACCAGCGCCGGAGCCCGAAGGGCGCGCGGCGCCCGTCGCGCTAGACGTGTTCGAACCCGTCTGCGACAAGTGGATCGCGGTGGGCCGGGCCCTGGCGTCGGCGCCGTTGCACGACCGCCCCTCGAACACCCTCAGTCCTGCGCGGCTTGACGCCTTTCAGCGCATGGAGGCCTCGGCGCGCGGTGCCGCCGCCAGCGGCGACTACCGCGCCGCCTGCGGCTCGGTCGAGCATTTC
>JANOIR010000028.1:0-5659 GCA_031407765.1 Vicinamibacteraceae bacterium | reverse complement strand
CGCCTCGACGGCCTGGACGATCGACGCGTCATCACCGCGCTGGTCAAGGTGCTGGTGGCCTCGGGCATGATGGCCGCCGTCGCCTGGGGCCTCGAACACCAGCTGGCCCTGCACTGGGCTGGCGACGAGCCGTGGCGCCGGGCCGTTCGGGTGTTCGTGGCGATCGCCGCGGGCATGGGCACGCTGGCCCTCAGCGCCCGCCTGCTCCGGCTGCACGAATTCCAGGTCGCCTTCGGACGGGTGTGGGGCCGCGTCGCCGGCCGGCTCGCCCGCCGGCGCGGCTGACGGCCTTTCGCGCTGCGAGTTCGCGCCGAGTTCACGCCGACTTCGCCGATCCGGCGGCAGGGTGGTACGATGCCGCCGTGAAGGGTTCCTCGGTCGCCTACACGATCGGACCCGGCTCGCCGACGCCGGCCGTCAAGGCCCTGCTCGTCGGGACGATCGCGGTCTTCATCGTCCAGTACATCAGCGGGTTCTTCACCGCGATGCCGTACTACGCCGTCAGCCACCCGCTGATGGAGTGGTTCGCCCTGACGCCGGCGTACGTCGTCGGCGGCCTCGTCTGGCAGCCGGTGACCTACCTGTTCCTGCATGCCGGCGTCATGCACCTGATCTTCAACATGCTGGCGCTGTGGATGTTCGGGGTCGACCTCGAGCGTCGATGGGGGCGGACGGGGTTCCTCCGCTACTACTTCGTCTGCGGCGTCGGCGCCGGCCTGACCTGTCTCTTCGTCGGGCTCCTGCCGCTGGCGGCGACGCGTGACCTCTACATCACGCCGACGGCCGGCGCCTCCGGCTCGGTCTATGGCCTGCTGCTGGCCTACGCGATCCTGTTCCCGAACCGGATCATCTACTACTTCATCTTCCCGATCCCGGTGCGGATTTACGTGCTGATCGCCGGGCTGCTGGTGCTCTACGAGTCGGCCCGCGGCGGCGGCGGAAACATCGCGCATTTCGCCCATCTCGGCGGCCTGATCTTCGGCTACCTGTATCTGACGCTGGGCCGCGGCGGGCCGTGGGCCGAGATCAAGTATCGCTATGTGAAGTGGCGGATGAACCGCATGCGCAAGCGCTTCGACGTCCACGAAGGCGGACGCCGATGGGACTCGAAGGTCCATTGATCGATTCCGCTGCAGGCCCCTCAATGCCGATCGACGATCGCGAGGCGTTCCGCCTCTATCGCTGGGACGAGCTGCCGCTCGAAAAGATCACCGAAATGGTGTCGCGCAAGATCGTGAGCGGCAGCCGGGAGATGGTGGCGCAGCACTACATGAAGAAGGGTGCGCTGGTCCCGGTGCACGCGCACGAGAGCGAGCAGATGACCTACGTGCTGCAGGGGGCCCTGCGCGCGCTCGTCAACGGCGACGAGGTGATCGTGCGCGAAGGCGAGATCCTGCACGTGCCGCCCCAGGTACCCCACCAGGCTGAGGCCATCGAGGACACCTTCACATTGGACCTCTTTTGCCCAATTCGGCTCGAATGGTTAGACCAGCCGCAACCCGCCAGGCCCGCCCCCCTCGAGGAACCGGAGCCCTGACATCGAGCCGCCAGTTCGCGCTAGGTCGGGCGGTCGTTACCTCTCTATAATTCGGTTGGTTGGTCGACCCTGCCTGGGGCTGACCGAGCGCGACGCATGAAGCTGTCCGAGCTGTCTGCCACGCCGTCCGGGTCGATTGCGGCCCCGGCTGCTCCGTCCGGAGGGGCTTCCTCCGAGCCAATCGCCGGCGAGACGGGCGCCGAGGGAGACCTGACCCGCGACGAGCTGCTGGCGGCCTACCGGCTGATGCTCCTGTCGCGGCGCCTCGACGACAAGGAGATCCAGCTCAAGAACCAGAGCCACATCTTCTTCCAGGTCTCCGGCGCCGGCCACGAAGCGATCCTCGTCGCCGCCGGCCGGCAGCTCCGGCCCGGGCGGGATTGGGCCTTCCCCTACTACCGCGACCGCGCCTTCTGCCTCGCCCTGGGCGTCACGCCCTACGACATGCTGCTGCAGGGCGTCGGCTCCAAGGACGACCCCGCGTCGGGCGGCCGGCAGATGCCGTCGCACTGGGGCAGCCGCCGGCTGAACATCGTCTCCGGCTCGAGCCCGACCGGCACGCAGTGCCTGCACGCGGTCGGCTGCGCCGAGGCGACGCTCCGCTACGAGCGCCTGTCGACCCTGCCGCAGCGCGGCGATCGCCTGCACGACGGCGAGATCACCTACGTCTCGACCGGCGAGGGTGCCACGAGCGAGGGCGAGTTCTGGGAGACGCTGAACACCGCCTCGCAGGAGAAGCTGCCGCTCGTCATCCTGGTCGAGGACAACGGCTACGCCATCTCGGTGCCGGTCGCCGAGCAAACGCCGGGCGGCGACGTGTCGCGGCTGCTGCACGGCTTCCCCGACCTGCTCATCGAGAAGGTCGACGGCACCGACTACCTCGCCAGCTACGGCGCGATGCAGCGGGCGATCGCCTACACGCGCGCCCGGCGCGGCCCGGCGCTGGTCCACGCCAAGGTCATCCGGCCCTACTCGCACTCGCTCTCGGACGACGAAAGGCTCTACAAGACGCCCGACGAACGGGCCCGGGAAGCCGAGCGTGATCCGATCCCGCTGCTGGCGCGGCGGGTGCAGCGCGCCGGCTACGCCACCGCCGACACGCTGGCGGCCATCGCCTCGGACGTCGATCGCGAGATCGCCGAAGCCACGGACCTGGCCCTGGTCGCGGCCAAGCCCGATCCGAAGACCGCCACGCTCTACGTCTACTCGCCCAACGTCGATCCGGCGGGCACGGGCTTCGACAGCGAGCCGGCGACCGACGGCCGACCCGACACGATGGTCGCGGCGATCAACCAGACGCTGAAGGACGAGATGGCGCGGATGCCGCATATGCTCGTCTTCGGCGAGGACGTCGCCGACTGCCCGACCGACTCGCTGCCGCACGTCTCGGGCAAGGGCGGCGTGTTCAAGGTCACGCACGGCCTCCAGCGCGCCTACGGCCGCGACCGCGTCTTCAACTCGCCGCTCGCCGAGGCCAACATCGTCGGCCGGGCGCTGGGCCTGTCGGTGCGCGGCTTCAAGCCGGTCGTCGAGATCCAGTTCTTCGACTACATCTGGCCGGCGATGATGCAGATCCGTGACGAAGTCACGATGCTGCGCTACCGGTCGAACAACGCCTTCGCCTGCCCGATGGTGATCCGCGTCCCGATCGGCGGCTATCTGCGCGGCGGCGCGCCCTACCATTCGCAGTCCGGCGAGAGCATCTTCGCGCACTGCCCGGGCCTGCGCATCGCCTACCCGTCGAACGCCGTCGACGCCGCCGGCCTGTTGCGCACGGCGATCCGCTGCGAGGATCCGGTGCTGTTCCTCGAGCACAAGCACCTCTATCGGCAGACCTACAACAAGGGCGTCTACCCGGGGCCCGAGTTCACGCTGCCGTTCGGCAAGGCGGCGGTGCGCCGGCCCGGCACCGACCTGACGGTGATCACGTGGGGCGCGCTGGTGCAGCGCACGCTCCTCGCCGCGCAGCAGGCCGAGAAGGACGACATCAGCGTCCGCGTCGTCGACCTGCGCTCGCTGATGCCGTTCGACTGGGACACGATCGCGCAGGCGGTCCGCGAGACCAACCGCGTCATCGTCGCGCATGAAGATCAGCTCACCTGCGGCTTCGGCGCCGAGATCGCGGCGCGCATCGGCGAGCACTGCTTCGGCGATCTCGACGCCCCGGTGACGCGCGTCGCCGCCCTCGACACCCCGGTCGCCTACGAGCCCGGCCTCGAGGAGGTCATCCTGCCGCAGACCTCCCACGTCCTCGCCGCAATCAAGGCGCTCGCTCGATATTAGGGGCCCGACCGCGTGATCGTCCGCGTCGTTGCCGTCGCGCTGGGTCTCGCGCTGCCGCTGGCGGTCCAGCCGGCCGTGCCGCGCGTCGACGACGACGCCGGGCGCCGCTTGCTCGCCCGCCCCGCCATCGCCGCCGCGGTCGAGACGCTCAAAGCGCGTGAGCCGGCGATCCTCGACGATCAGGTCCGGCTGTCCGAGATCCCGGCGCCGCCGTTCAAGGAAGCGGCGCGCGCCGAGGCGGTCCGCCAGCGCTTCGTCGCCGCCGGCCTGAGCGAGGTGCGCGTCGATGCGATCGGCAACGTTCTCGGCGTGCGGCGGGGCCGCGCCGCGCGCCCTCACGTCGTGATCAGCGCGCATCTCGACACCGTGTTCCCCGAGGGCACCGACGTGCGCGTCTCGCGGACCGGCGCCGTGCTGAAGGGGCCGGGGATCGGCGACGACGCGCGCGGCCTCGCCGTCCTGGTCGCGGTGGCGCAGGCGCTGGTCGCCTCCTCGATCCAGACCGCGGGCACGGTCACGTTTGCCGCCACCGTCGGCGAGGAGGGCCTGGGCGACATCCGCGGCGCGCGTCACCTGATCGACAAGGAGCTCGCCGGCGGGATCGACGCATTCATCTCGATCGACGGCACCGGCCTCGACGTCACCAATGTCGGCGTCGGCAGCCGGCGCTACAAGGTCACCTTCACCGGGCCGGGCGGCCACAGCTATGGCGCCTTCGGGACAGCCAACCCGATCCACGCGCTTGGCCGCGCCGTCGCCGCCGTGTCGGATCTGGCGGTGCCGGTCTCGCCGCGCACCACCTTCAACGTCGGCCGCATCGGCGGCGGGACGTCGGTCAACGCCATCCCGTTCGAGGCATGGTTCGAGGTCGATCTCCGCTCGGTCGACGGCGCCGCGCTGGCGTCGCTCGACGCGCGGTTCCGGTCCCTCGTCGATCACGCCGTCGCGGCCGAGAACGCGCGCTGGAGCAAGCCGGGACAGGTCGGCGCGACGCTGACGATCGTTGGCGATCGCCCGGCCGGGACCACCCCCGAGACGGCGCCAATCGTCTCCGCGGCCCGGAGCGCGACCTCCGCCATCGGCGAGCGCGCTACGCTGCGGGAAGGCTCCACCGACGCCAACGCCGCGATGTACCGTGGCATCCCGGCGATCACCATCGACGGCGGCGGCAAGGGCTCCGGCGCGCACGCGCTCGACGAGAGCTTCGACAGCACCGACTCCTGGAAGGGCTCGGTCCGCGCGTTCCTCCTGACCTTGATCCTGGCCGGCGCATAGTCCCCTTGAAACGCTACGGCAGGGTGTAGTCGAAGTCGTACGCGTGCTTTTTCCCCTCGATGATGATCGACATCCGGCCGGCGAGCCCCGTCAGCTGTCCGGTTCCCGAGTCGGGAACCACGACGATCGAGAGATTGAAGTCGCCGCCCTTCTGCATCGTCCCTTGGTGTACCAGCGCGAACGTGCCCGTGCGCCCTCGCAGCGTGCCGCTCACCTGCTCGACGGCGGCATAGCCGCCCGATGTCGGAACGCTGGTCTCCGCGGTCATCATCTCGCCGCGGCTCGTGCCCTCGAGGTCGCCTGTGAACTGCTTGGCGATCGAGACCCGTCCCACCTTCAGGCCTGCCACCTTCTCATCGTCCGGCAGCGGCTTGATCGTCACCTCGAACGTCCCGCTCGCACGCCCGCTCATTGCCGGTCCCTTCTGCTCCACGACGGTCCGCCTCGTCTCGATGGCCGTCGCCGGCAACCCGCCAAGCGCCGCGCAGACCAGCAGTGTCTCGAGTGCCATCCGTAGTGTCATCCGTTCTCTCCCACAAGGACTCACCTTGTCGGCGCATGGTA
>JANOIR010000019.1:0-14991 GCA_031407765.1 Vicinamibacteraceae bacterium | reverse complement strand
TCTAGGGGAGGAGGTCCACAGGACCTCCTCCGCCGAGCAGGGAGCGTCTAGTCCCGTGTGTGGGCGGCCACGACGTAGGGTCCTGGTCGGTCTTTGCCCCGCTGGACGTGCCGAGCGTTTCCGGTCGAGATTTCATTGACGACGAGGGAGCAACAGCGACCACGTGGTCATCGTCAGTCAGAGCCAGGCGCAGCGCCTGCAGCCGGCGGCCTCCGCCCGCTACCTACCGAGCGTGGCATCCGGGCGCTGTATCCGTCCTATTGACATTCTGTAGGTGGCCGCTTACGCTCCCTCCTACAGAGCATCTGTAGGAGGGTAGTCGCACGCCGAAGACTGATCTACTGCAGGGGACGCTCGACCTTCTGATTTTGCGTGCCCTCCTGCTTCAGCCAGACCACGGCGTAGGCGTCACACGTCGCATTCAGCAAATTACTCGCGGCACGTTCGACGTCAAACCGGGATCCCTGTTTCCCGCTCTGCATCGCCTGGAAGAGCGAGGGTGGCTGGACTCGCAGTGGGGCGAGTCGGAGAATCGTCGCCGCGCGAAGTACTACACGTTGACGGCGGCAGGCCGACGCGAGATCGACGCGGAGCTCGTCAATTGGCAGCGTATCGTCACGGCGATCGGCTGGGCCATCAAAGCCACTTCATAACAGCGAGCCATGCGCTTCCTTGCGACGCTGTTCCGCAACTTGTCGCGTCATGGCGCCGTCGAGCGCGATCTCGACGAGGAAGTGCGTGCGCACTTCGAGCTGCTGGTTGACGAATATCGCGCAACCGGCATGGAGGACGCCGCTGCACGACGGGCGGCTCGATTGGAGCTCGGTGGGATTGGGCAAGTGAAGGACGCTGTCAGGGACGTGCGGCGGGGCATTTGGCTCGAACATGGCTGGCAAGACGTGCGTTATGCGCTGCGTCTCTTCCGCCGGAGCCCCGGTGTCGCCGCGATGGCGGTCGTCTCGTTGGCGGTCGGGATTGCCGGCGCGACAGGCCTGTTCAGCATCGTGAACGCGGCCTTGCTGAATCCCTTTCCGTTCTTCGACAGCCATCGGATTGTCGAGATCGGCGTGCTCGACAAGGGCAAGCCGCGGGGGCTGGTGATCACGGGGCGACAGCTCGTCGCCCTTCAAAAGAGCGAGGTCTTGGACGGCGCTTTCGTCTCGAACAGCTGGGACATGACGCTGAGCGGCCGGGACGTCCCGGAAGCGGTACGCACCCGGTCTCTTTCAGCAAGCGCTCTGACCGTATTCGGGGTTCCACCTCTCCTCGGACGCGTCTTCACCGAGGCGGACGGGCCGGCGGGCGAGCAACCCCAGCGGGTCGTCGTGCTCACCTATCGCTTCTGGCAGCGACACTTCGGCGGGCGGCCCGAGGCCGTAGGGCAGACCCTCCACTTGAACCGCGAACCCTACACCGTGATTGGCGTGCTGCCGCGTCAGTACTTTCAGACGGGGCCCGAGCTTCTCGTGCCCATGCACGTGACGTTCGATTCGAAGGCCCTGTGGGGCTTCTGCGCCCGTCTCAAGCGGGGCGTCACGCCACGCATGGCAGAGCAGCGACTGCAGCCGCTCTTCGACGAGTTCGCCAAAGAGGACCCGCAGCGCTTTCCGAGGGAGGCGCGGCCGCTCGTCTGGACGCTGGCGGAGGGAGAACGGACGGCGACCTATGTACCGACCCTGCTGTTGATCTTCGCGTCGTCGATGTTGCTGCTCCTGCTGGCGTGCGCGAACGTGTCCATCCTGCTGCTGGTGCGTGGCACCGCGCGGGCGCACGAGTTCGTCGTGCGGGCCGCCATCGGGGCCAGTCGTGGACGGTTGATGCGGCAGCTTCTCGTGGAGTCGCTGCTCCTGGCAGCCAGCGGCGCCGCACTGGGCAGCGCGGCGAGCTATTGGGGCCTGCCGGCTGTGCTCAGGTTCTTGCCTCCAGATACCGTGCCGATTGGGGACCTCCTGGCGGTGCCCGTCAACGTGCCGGTCTTGCTCTTCAGTGCGGGCCTGGCGATGGCGTCGGCCCTGCTGTGTGGACTGTCGCCGGCCTTGTCGTTGTCGCGCCCGCGCCTGACGGCGACGACTCGGACGACGGCTGGCGTCGAAAGCCGTCGAACGCATCACGTCCTGCTCGCGGGGCAAATTGCGCTGACGGTGCTGTTGTTGGCGGGCACCGGCGCGGCCGTCCGGGGACTGATCGGTCTCTACCGGACCTCGCTTGGCTACGATCCCCACAATGTGACCATCGCTCGGATCAACCTTCCCGAGAACGGCTACCGGGAATGGGCCGGTCGCGCCGCGTTCTACGAGCGCCTGCGGACTCGTATGGCCGACGTGCCGCACGTCGAGTCGGTCGCGCTGGCCCTCTTCAGCGGGGTACCACCCCGGTCGAGCCAACGAGCGGTCGTCGACGTGCCCGGACGGGACGCGACAGGAGACGAGGCACCGATTCTCCAGCGGATCAGCGGCCACTACTTCGCGACGATGAAAATCCCGCTCGTGCAAGGCCGCGTCTGGTCGGATGCAGACGGCGCCGGCACGCCCCACGTCGCCGTCATCAACCAGGCGATGGCTCGTGAGCGTTGGCCTGGTGAATCGCCGATTGGACGGCGCGTTCGGATGCCCGATTTCATCACATCACCGACGCCATTCTGGCTGGCGGCGCCCGGCAGTGACGGCTGGTTCGAGATCATCGGTGTTGTCGGCGACACACCCAATGTCGGTCTCCATGAGCCGCCGGCGCCGTCGATCTACGTGCCGTACACGCTCATGGTGGGCGATTCGGTGAACGTGATCCTGCGGACGAGTCGCGATCCACTGTCGATGACCCGATCGCTCCGGGAGGCGGTGCGGACCGTCGATCCCAATCAGCCGATTAGCAGGCTACGCACAGCGGAAGACGAGCTGGCAGACGCGGGTTGGGCCCGTGAGCGGTTCGTGACGTTGCTGTTGCTCGGCTTCGCGGCGTGTGCGCTGATGCTCGCGGTCGTGGGGCTCTACAGTGTCGTGGCGTACTCGGTCTCGTGCCGATTCAAGGAGTTCAGCATTCGCATGGCGCTCGGGGCCGATCGCGGGCGCATCGTGCACGCTGCCGTGCTGCCGGCGGTCTGGGCCATCGTCGCGGGCCTCTTCACGGGCCTCGCATTGAGCGTGGGGCTCAACAAGGTTCTCGGTCAGTGGTCGATCGGCGATCTGGACGATCCGGTCGTGCTCGTCGCCGTCAGCCTGGTGCTGTGTGTCGTCGCGATGATGTCCGCCGCGATTCCAGCGAACCGAGCTGCGTCGATTCAGCCGGTAGACGCGCTTCGGATCGACTGAACAAGGGCCCGCCGCGCGCTGAATTTCGACGGCAAGGCAAAGACATGTCCGGATCTGTCAACGCGCCGGCCGAATTCGTTCCGCTGATCGCCATTCACGGCGTCGGGCGGCATGTGCCGGGCAACATCGAGCAGACGCTGCGGCAGACGATTGCCGAACACCTGGACTTTCCGGTGGCGGTCAGCGAGTTCAACTGGGACCAGTTCGTCGATCACCGGACGGTGACGTCACCGACCGATGCGCTGCGGAACCTGCAGCGAATCTGCGCGGACTTCCACGCGACCGCTATGACCGCGATTGGCGTGCGCCGCGACGGCGTGGATGCGCAGCTGGCCCGGCTGCAACGAGCGGCCGCCATCGCGCTCCGTCATGTGATCGCGTTCACGCTCGCCGCGCTCTCAGCCATCCCCGCCGTGGTCATCGTTGTGCTGCTGCCGCAGGCGCTGATGCAGGTCGGTCAGCCATTCCGGGTCGACGAACTGGGCTGGGCAGCCGGCGGTTTGTTGACCGCGGCGTGTGTCGTGGCGGCGGCATTGTCGGCGTGCATGGTCGTCCTCGGCGTCGCGCGCGCAGTGGCGCAGCGGTCGGTCGCACCCCTCAGGAGCACGACCACCTCCCTCGTCTTGACCCTGATGACCCCGGTGCTGGCGCTCATCAGCACGCCGCTCTCGGTGAGCTGGGCGGTCGTCGGCGGGTTGGTGGGCTTCTTCAGCCTGTTCGGGATCCTCGTCTCGGTGATCGAGTGGCTTCTGCCCGACGTCCCCGCCTACACGGCGTGGCGAGACTTCGTCATCGCGCCATACCTGCTGGCCGTGGCCGGGGGACTGCTCGCGTTGCAGACGCTTCGGCACCTGTTCGCGCGGTTCTGGTACGAGGGGCCGATCAAGGTCCTGCTCGACATCACGCGTTACGTCGGCGATCCCGTCTACCGTTGGCGACTTCTCTCGCGGCTCGACGAGTTCATTCGCCAGCAGCAGGGGACGTCGAGCACGCTGATCGTGGTGGCGCACAGCCTCGGGACGATCATCGCCCTCGACTACCTGTGCAACTTCGCCAAGCCACCCGGCGGCGACGTGTGGCTGGTGACCGCCGGTTCGCCGTTCCGGCGCTTCTTCCTCAGGTGGCTGCCGAGTGTCCTGTTCGAACCGTCGACGGCCGACACCGTCGCGGTGATCGGCTCGCGATGGCGGTCGTTCCGATGGCTGAACGTCTATCGTCCGTTCGACTACATCGGCACGTCGTTGTCGCTGGCGGCGGCAGGCGTCGGCGTCGATCAGAACACGCGCGAGTACTCGCGCCTCGACGGTCACGCCAATTACTGGGGCGACGGCGTGGTGCTGCGGACGATCATGGACGGGCTGCCGTTGCTCCCGATCTTGCCCAGACACCCTGTCGCCGGGGCCTCGAGTGGCCGGCGATTCATTCCCGTCTCGCGCGTTGCCGGACCGACCACGCGTGCGCCGCACTTCCTGTTTCTGGCCGTGACGCTGGCCCTCTTCGCCGTCGGCTGGCTGGTGTACTCTTTCGTCGGGCACCGGGCCGAGGTCGAGGCAATTCGGACGCGGATCGACACGCAAGGCATTCGGCGCCAGATACGCGTGGCCCACCGTGAGATCCCCGACGTATCGGACGAGCTCGCAACGGCGCACGAGTTTGCCTTCATCGGCGACGGGCTCACGATTCCGCCGCTCCAGTTGTCGCCGACACTGCCGTTCAGCAACGCCCAGCAGGAGGTGGATTACCGTAAGCTGAGGGACTACGTGCGGGGCGACTGCCTGCTCGAGCACCAGGCGAAATGGTACGAGCAGGAAAAGATGATGACGTGCACCAGCCGGCGCGCGGTCGAGATCGCCTACCTGCCCACCAGCGGCGCGCCGCAACACTACCTACCGGCGTTTCGCTCACGGTTCTACTTTCGCGACATCGCGGGCTGGACGCTCTACCCGCTGCTGCTGCTTACGTTCATCTCGATTCCGGCGCTTCCTTTCGTCATCCTGACGTCAGCGCTGTACGCGGTGTTTCTCGGCCGCGATCCAGACGAGGCCATCGCTGAGATCAGCAACTAGGGAAGCTCTGCACACGTGCGTATCTGGACCGCTGTCGAGCGGCGCATCATGACACCCACGTCGGGAAAGCGGCGCGCGCGGCCGCCGGTCGGTCGATCGGTGCCCGCCGCCGCGCCGCGAGGCTGGGGTCTTGGGTCACGAGAGACACGTCGCCCCTGTCGGGTGTCAAGCGGTGCCGCACCAGGCAAAGATTGGCCAGTGCGGACGCCGTGAAGGCGCGCGCGACGTTCTTCGCCAAGCCGCGGTAGCGCACTTTCGCGAAGCCCCAGAGCCGCTTGACCACGTGACACGCATGCTTGCCACGCGCACGATGCCGCGACCGGGCGCGGTTGATTTGCCGCTGGTGCTCGGTCAGGGGCCGGTGATGATGCCCGCGGCGATTGACGCGATAGCGGATCCCGCTCGCCTGAAAGGCGCGGCGCTGGGCTTCGCTCCAGGAGGCCTAGTCGCCGAAGACGTCTCGTTCCTCGCCGTGCAGCAGGGCGTCGACCTGCGTGATGTCGGCCGTGGCGGCGGGCGTCCCCACCACGTAGTGCACGAGGCCGCGGCGGTCCGTCCCGACGTGCAGCTTCATCCGACGTCAGCAACAGCCGCCGCTCGGTCAGCAGGTCCTGCACCGCCCCGAAGATCGCCTCGGTCAGCTGCTGCCGCTCCAGCAGATGGCGGAACCGCAGAATCGTCGTCTCGTCCGGAAGCACGTCGTCGCCGAGCTCCACGCCAACGAAGCGCCGCATCGACTCACTGTCGTAGATCGCGTCCTCCGCCTGCGGGTCCGACAGGTTGAACCACTGCTGGAGGAAGTAGATCCGCAGCACCTTCTCGAGCCCGACCGGTTGACGCCCACGACCCGCCTTCCGATAATGCGGCTCGATCAGGGCCAGCAAGGTCGACCACGGGATCACCGCGTCCATCTCGGCGAAAAATCGCTCGCGGCGCGCCGACCTTGCCCTTGCCCTTCCAGGCCAGTCCGACGAACGTCGGCTGCTTGCTCATGCAACTCCCTCTGCGATCAGGTGGGCTCGGCGGAGGAATGATTCCTCAGGCCGAGCCACTTGTGCAGAGCTTCCCTACGTTCTGACCCGGCGGGCTCGTCGCGCAGCGCTTCGCCAGCGGCGGGACGTCCAGCGTCCGTTGGGACGGCCGGCGCCGGAACCGCGCGATTGAAGTCACAGTGAACGCTGAGACTATAGGTGATTGCCTTGCGTGGCCAGATACTCAACGAGTGACGCCGATCTGGCGACCGACCGGGCCCGCACGATCGGGCGCCACAAGGCGACCACTCGCTACTAATCCCGGCCTTGCTGTCGGTGTTCGGTGCCGACGTCATGGCGAGGCGCGACGCGCCCGCGGCACTCATGTCGTGGGTGATGGCTACGCGCGCTGTCCATAGCTGAACGTTCGCCACACCCACTCGAGCGGACCGAAGCGGAACCGGCGTAGCCACAGCGCGCTCGCGATCGCCTGAGCGGCGTAGATCGCGATCGCAAGCAGAATGCCGTTCGCCGCGCTCATGTGGCCGAACTGGCCGAGCCCCCAGCCGTAGAAGACGAAGCTCAGGATGAACGACTGCGCGAGATAGCACGTAAACGCCATCCGACCAAGCGGCGCGAGGAAGCAGAGCGGCCGTGTGGCGAGGACGATGACGCCTCCGTACCCGAACGCGAGGACGAGTGACGCCCAGTCCGCGCCGATCAGTGTCGCGTATATGCCGAGTGCGAGTCCCACGATCGCAATCGCAGCGAGCACGCGGCGATCGCCGCGCAGAAGATTCCATCGCCACACACATGCGCCGAGCAAGAAGAGACCGAGCGTGCGCGGAACAATCGAGAAGAGGAGCACGCCCATCGGACGCACCTCCTCAATGCGGAACGTCAGCGCTTGTACGAAGGTCCCATATCCGTACACGTGGCCCGCGGCTTCGACGTGGTCGCGAAGATCAGCTGCCGTCGCAAACGGCGGCGGATACGGCACGGGTGCGATCTGCAGCCCGAAGAAGAAGATGGAGAGCGCCAAGAGAGCGCGGGTCGGTAACCGGAGCAGCGGCGCGACGACGAGACCGCAGAGCGCGTACAGCGTGAGGATGTCGCCGTTCCACACGACGAACAGATGCACGAGACCGATGACCAAGAGGAAAATGAGTCGACGCAAGATGTAGCGATGGAAGCCGTCGATGCGTTCGCGCTGCGCCTCCAGGCCGATGCCGAAGAGGAGCGAGAAGAGGGTCACCGCTTTGAACTCGAGCCCCACCGACACCGCGCGCGCCCACGCGTCCTCGGGGCCGTGGAGGAACTCCTGGAACAGCGATAGCCTGAAGATCGTCACGAGGTTCACCGTCAAGACACCGAACAGGGCAACACCTCGAAGCACGTCGAGCGCCTCGACACGGTCAGCAGGTGCGACGGGCACGGACACCGCGTGAGCCTACCGCGATCGAGGCGCGGTGAGGTCAGCCAACCTGCACCAGACAAACGCCGATCTGGCGACCGACAGGGACTGCCAAGTCGGGAAGGCCGCCGGAGATCGAGCGAAGTCGGGCTCTGGGCGGAACTCGAGAACAATTCGAGAGCAGAAACGCCCAAACACGACGTAGAACCAGCTAGCACCGCACACCAGAAAGCAGGACCAGCCGTCAAGAAGGGGAACCCTGCGAAATCTGCAAAACTCCATCCCCGGTTCAAATCCGGACGGCACCTCCAAATCCCCTCAGAATCTAGCGATCTGCGCTTCCAGAGCACGAGCGGTGGCTTTGGAAATGGACCTCAGTGGACGACAGATCGCGCTGCGCCGGTGGGTCCCCACACGTAAATGGCTGATACGCCATAACTTGCCGCTCCGCTCTTGAAAAGGGGCGGAGGTCCACAGAACCTCCGCCTCAGCCGCCTTCGGTACCGCAGCCCCGGCGAACGCGTCACGCGCGCCAGCAGCCTGGCACTCCTGCGTACTGCATGGACCTGGACCGGACGGCGCTTCAGACAGCGCTGTCCAAGCCGGACGCATCGGGAGTCGCACGCCGCCGTCAGACCGCGGACGAGCAGGCGCGCACGTTCTTTGAGGCTCGCGACTATCGGCAGCCGTAGGCCGAACGTAGTCCAGTACGGCCCTGACACGAGGCAAAACGGGGGAGCTGGACGGACCAAGGACCAGCACGAGACAACACGATTCACGACCTCGTTGAATCTGCACAACCTCCATCCCCGGTTCAAATCCGGGCGGCGCCTCCATTTGTCCTCAGAGAAGTCGTTCCCTCGTGCCCCTGGCCGCACGAACGGACGCCTCGAAATTGGACTACGGTGGACTGCTGATCACCGGTCTGTCGTCCAGACTGCTGCGCTAAACCACTCGTCCGGAAATGGCTTGAGCGTTCGCGACCTGCAGAACGAAGGAGGTTCTGAGAACCTCCATCATCGCGAGCTCAGAACCAAGTGGATTCAAGAGTCGATCCTCGCCGTTGTTCGGGCACACTGGCAAGGCATCACAAGAGTGCCAGCCACATCCTCCAGAGAGGAGGCGTGTATACATGCCCGTCTTCCCGAAAAACCTGGGCGTGCGTGCCGGAAGCGTCGTAGTCCACCCGCTCAGCGTTGTCCTGCTGGTCGTCTCAATTGCGACTCCGGGTCTGGCCGGGCCGGTGTGCACCCTTGTGATGGAGCCGCTGGGCAGCGCACCGGTTATCGGAAACAAATGTGAGACCCGGGTGAGCCCGTCATCAACGTTCGATATCGCGCTGAGTCTGATGGGCTTCGATCCCGGTCTCCTGACAGCACCTGACAGCGCCACGTGGCCCAACGGGACTGACAACTTTGTAACTGTCGTGGATGGACGGGCGCCGACGACTCCCCGAACGTGGCTTCGCAATTCAGACGTGTGGTATTCGCAGGAGCTGACGAAGGCTCTCGGCTCAGCCCGGCTGCAGCAGTACGTGGACAACATTTATTTCGGTAACCGCGATCTCGCTGGAGATGCCGGCAAAAACAATGGCCTGACGCAGGCGTGGCTTCCGTCGTCGCTTCAGATCTCGCCGGGAGAGAAGACGATTGCGAGCATGCCGGTGTTCCCTGCCGGCGGCGGGTGGACGGTCAGGGGCGTGACGGGTACGGGCTTCCAGCGCATGGCGGACGGCGCCAGGGATCGGAACCGGCAGTTCGGCTGGTTTGTCGGGTGGGCGGACCCGACGAACGTCGCGGGATATCCACTATGATCGCGCTGCCATGGACCGCACCATCGCGGCACACTCGAGTCAGCCGACCGCCGACGCGCGGGATGGTACGCGTACCGCGCCTTCCACCGACGCCTCGCCCCGACCGCTGCATCCCGCATTGGAAGCGGCGGCTGTTGTTGGAGCCTTCCTTTGTCTGACCTGCCTGCTCACGTATCCGCTGGTGTGGCAGATCGGCCGGAGCACCCTCGACAAGGGTGACTCCCTGTTCAACGGCTGGGTGCTCGGCTGGGTGTCGGATCGACTGCGCCATGGCGGCGCCGGTTTGTTCGACGCGCCCATCCTCTATCCGTACGCCTACACCCTGGCGTATTCGGAGCCGCTGCTCGGCATCGCCATCTTCGTGGCGCCCGTCTACTGGCTGACCGGGAACACGCTCCTCACCCACAACGTCGCCGTCGTGCTCTCCTACGTGCTGGCGGGCTCGGGCATGTACGTGCTGGCGCGCTCGCTGACCGGCCGGCGCGACGCGGCGATGATCGCCGCTCTCGCCTTTGCCTTCTGTCCGTATCGGCGCGTCCAGATGCCGATCGTGCAGATGCTCATGTCCGGATGGATGCCGATCGTCATCTGGACGCTGCGAGGCTACTTCCAGACCGGTCGACGGGCGTGGCTCGGCGGGTTCATCGCCGCTGTTGTCATCCAGTCGCTGACGAGCGTCTACTTTCCCTTCTTTCTGGCGATTCCCATTCTCGTCGTGCTCGCGGCCGAGCTCCTGCGCGGAGCGCTTCCGCCGCGGCGGGCGGTTCTCGACGTGGCGGTGGCGTGCGGCATGGTCGTGGCCATGCTGGCGCCGGTAGCCTTCGTTCATAGGCAAGCTTTGCGCGGTCAGGACAGCGCCGCGGCGGAGGTGCCCTCGCATGTCGCCTACGGCGCCGATCTGGCGTCGTACCTGCGCGTCGATCCGCGGATCGCCGTGTACCGGCGGGTTGGCGCCGCCGCGGGATCGGAGGGCAACCTGTTTCCCGGTGCGACAGTCCTGGTGCTGGCCGGAATCGCGCTATGGCCGTCACGTCGGAATCGTCCCGCCGATTGGCGCGCGAGGCTGCGGGTGATGCTCGGGCTGCGCACGCAGCTCGTGATCATCGCCGTGATCGCCCTGATCCTGTCACTCGGGCCGCGGCCAGCCATTCTCGGTCACGTCATCGTCGAGCGAGGCCCCTTTGCGTGGCTGGCATCGTGGACACCTGGGCTCGGTGCGTTACGCGTGCCGGCGAGGTTCGGCATGGTGGTGCACCTCGCCCTGGCGGCGCTCGCGGCGTATGGGGCGAGCCGGCTTCTCGGGTGGATTCGGCCGGCCCGCGCCACGGCCCTGTCGGTCGCCCTCGCCTTTGCCGTCACGGTGGAAGGCTACAGTGGGCCATTGCCGATGCAGCCGATGGCCCCGCCGGGGAGCCGGGGGCATCGCCAGGCCTGGCACTGGCTTCGCACGCAGCCGCCGCAGCCGATCGTCGAGATGCCCGTCCTCGACATGGCCACTCCGGACCACTATGCCCGTGATACGCAGGACGGCACGCTGGTCCACGGTCGCAAGTCGATCAATGGAAGCACCCGATTCGGATCGGAGGTTCAAAATCTGCTGGGCAGCGAGGGGTCGCCTCTGCGTGACCCGGCGCAGTTCCGAGAGGCCTTCGCCTTTCTGCAGCAGTTGAAGGTCGGCCATGTCCTCGTCCACCCCGACTGGTACGGCGACCGGGCCGTGGGGCAGGCCACCTTGGACTACCTGTACGCAACACCCGACCAGCTCGCCGCACCGCGGTATTTCGGCGGAACGTTCGTGTCCCGGCTCCTTCCCGGGGCGCCGCTTCCGGCGGTCGACCGCAGTCATCCGCTCCCTGCGAGCGCCTATCGGCTCACCAGCTCGCACGACACCGTCCATCTGCCGTTGCTATCCGACGGCGATCTCCTCACCGGATGGAAAACGTTCGAGCCGCAGCGAGGAGGAGAGTGGATTGCGCTGGACTTTCCGCAAGTGACGGACGTGGCCGCGTTGCACCTCGAGCTGCGCGCGTTCAGGCTGCGCGAGTATCCGCGGCGGCTCATCATCGAATCGTCACCCGACGGCCGTCACTTCACCCCGCTCTTCTCAGGTAGCGTGCTTCCCCACATCGGCGCCGCGCTCCTGGCGGATACGCGCCGTATTGCCTTCGACCTGCCACTAGCGGCCAATCAGACGCGCGTGCTGCGAATCCGTCAGGTTTGGGCGACGCCTGCGTGGCAGTGGGCGCTCCAGGAGCTCTCGCCACGGGTCCGTGACGGCGCCGCGACCCGTCCGCCCTAGGACCGAACGGCCCGCACGTCGCGCTATGCTGCAAACCTCCATCCCCGGTGCAAATCCGGGCGGCGCTTCCATTTTCCTGGTGCGAACGCGATCGTTCCTTCGCGAGCCGCACAGGCAGGCGCTTTCCGATCGGACTCCGGTGGACGACACGTCGGCCGTCAGCGACGCCATACCTCGCGGACGGTGGAGGGGCGTTACGGTTCGAGGCGTCGAAAGCGGCCGTACGTCGCCCGGCCCTCGACGATGGATCCGGTCTTCTTGCCTTCGTAGCGCTCGCGCATGGCGACCGGCACGAGCATGTCCAGGAGCGGCTCCGACTGGAAGCTCACCTCGATCGTGGCCCGGACGGTGCGATCGTCGACAACCAGTTCGCTGACGAGCACCCGGCCGGTGGCCGGTTCAATCCAGAACCGGCCACCGGCCGGCTGATCCTTGCGCCGAGCCGTCCGGATCAGCGTCCCGGATCGGACTTCGTCGTAGGCGATGACCCACACTTCCGTGGACACCCGGAAGACGGTGTCCGCCGGCCCGGCGGTCGAGGCCGCCAGCGTCGGCCCGGCGCCGGCGCTCCGCTCGAATCGGAACCGGGACTGGTTGCGCGCTTCGAGGAACCGCAGCGAGAAGAGCGGCGTGTTCACGTTGCGGTCGACGTCGCCGATGTTGAATCGGGCGCTCTCCGCCAGGATCGTGGTCACATGCATCGAGGCCGAGGCCGCCGGCTCCCGCAGCATCTGCTCGAGGCGGCCGTCGCGGGGCCGGATAGCGCGTCCGTCGACTTCGAACACGTCCCGGAACTCGGCCCAGGATTCGGCGCTCGCCGGCTTCATCAGCACCAGCTCCGATCGCAGTTCCCGGCGGCTGAACGTCTTGCCCTTTGGGCCCACCGAATACCAGTCCTGGACGTACGCTTCTTCGGCGACGATGCTCGACAGTCGGACCTGGAACTCGGCCACGTATGCGGCCGCGCGCTGGAGCACGTCGGCGAGCGTGGGCTCCGGCCGATGGGCCTGCGTCCCGGCGAACACGACCACGCTCGAGACCATGGTCGACACGCACGCCAGCGCCGACACTCGCATGCGCCTATCGTGAGTTGTCTGCGCCGCTCCGTCAATCAGCCCCGGGACCTCCCGTCACGCTAGATGAGCCTGAAGCATCGACCTCGTCGGCGTGAACCAAGCCTCGCTTCACGGAAGCTCGCGCACGCGGATGTTGCGGAACTCCACGGGAGACCCCTCGGCTTCGAGACAGAGGAAACCGCTGCGCGGGTCGGCGCTGCGGCCGCCAGAGACTTCCTCGCCATTCACCCAGAGACGGATCTCGCCGTTGATGCCGCGCACGTAGTAGTGATTCCACTCGCCCACGCCGCGGCTCAACTCCTTGCGCGGGAAGCTTCGCGAGCCGTCCGGTGAGCGCGGCTCGAACGTCTCGAGCGTCGAGTTGCCGACGGGGAAGATGTCACCGTTGGTCGTGAACCAGTTGTCCGGCTTGCCGCCGCTCCGCTCGCGAAACCACTGGCGGTATCCATGGTCGAGCATCTGGACCTCGATGCCCCATTTGGGCAGCTGATCGGGAGGCAGGCCGTCGAGCGCCTTCATCGGCACCCAGGCGAACACCCCTGAGTTGCCAGCCGATTTCAGGTGGCGCCATTCGACCACCAGCTCGAAGTTGCGGAACTCGTCGCGCGTGCGCATCACACCGATCGGCACGCCCGTCGACGTGAGCACCTCGCCGTCCCACGTCCACGTGTCCGGGTCGTCGTTCACGCGTGCGAAGTCGTTCGGGCCGAGCGTGCGCCAGCCCGGGCCGGTGCCGTCGATGAACGCCTTCGGCGGGGCCGCCGGTGTCTGGCCGGCGAGGTCGGCGCGCAGCGCACCAGCCGCCACGATCACGGCGAAGGCGAGGAGGGCGGTGGGAATGCGCATGCGCGACGGTACGGCGGACCGCTGGTCGCGTCAATGGCCGGGCTCCGCTCCAACGAATACGCGGCCATGGCACCTCCGCACGGAGAGGTACCACGACCGCGTACTACGTACAAGTGAAAACCGCTCTAGCCGCATCGATGCTCCTCGGCTTTGCAGCGGCCGCCACCACCCAGGCCCTGGTCGGCCTGGTCCTGCCTCTCGTGACGGAACGGTTCAGCCCGGCGCTGCTGTCGCTGATCCAACGCGATCATCGACGAGACGCCATGCGCCTCACACAGTGGCAGCGGATCGAGAAGCTTTTCGAGCTGGCGTCCGCACTGCCCACGGGTGCCGACAACACCCTGGCTGTCGAACGACTGGTCGTCGATCGGCACACCGACGTCGGAAACGTGGATCCGCTGCTCGGCACGTGCAGCACCGCGCCGTGGGGTCCCACGAACCCTCGGTCTGCCGACGCCGAATGCGAACCGGGGCGCGCGCAACTGCTGAAGGGTCTGAGTGTCGAAGGCCGCACGACACTGGCGCGGTGCTTCCCCGTCTATCGCGGCTGGGGCCTCACGACCGCAGCGTCGCCGAGGCGACCGAGCGATTGCTGAATGCCCCCGATCCCTCAACGTGAGAGTGTTCGCCGTCGCCCGATGTCCAGATCGCGGTGGATTTGTCGCGACCATGATCAGGACGCAGCACGAGCCGCGCACCGGACGATCCGGCGCCACAACCAGACGGGACGAGAGCCGCGGCGCCCTTCGGCTCTCGGCCACAACTCTCGAGAGGATTCAATGCCTACGATTACCAGCCCGAATCTGACACTCACCACGCGCAACGACAATGTCGAGATCAATGTCACGTTCATTGCGATGTTCACCCCCTTCGAAAGGCAGCTGGCCGGACTTGGGATGACGTTCGACTGGCACATCGACATCCTCGGCGTCGATGCCAACGGCCACTCGATTCTGACGAGCTTTCCGTCCACCACTCTCCCGGTGTTCGTTGGAGTCGGCACACAGCCCATTCCGGTGAGCGCGTCCAAGACCGTGACGCGTACGAGCCTGCAGGAGGACTCTGGGCTCGGCGACAACGACGAGATCGGGTGCAACATCCGCATCCATTCCCAGGGCATGCCGCCGGTCTTCACCCCCGATTTGTTCACGGTTCAGCGCGTCCTGGTGGGCTAGCCGCCTACAGAAGGAAACCGGGCGTT
>JANOIR010000461.1:0-17914 GCA_031407765.1 Vicinamibacteraceae bacterium | reverse complement strand
GATCCCGATCGCGCCGACGCCGCGACGCACAACATCTTCGTCCGCAACCGCGCCTTCCGGCGCCTCACCTTTCCGCGCTACGGCCTGATCGATCACAAGACCTTCGATCGCGCGCTACAGGCCGAGTACGGCGACGCCGCGATCGAGGATCTGTGGAAGCCGTTCCTCGCGGTGTCCACCAACCTGAGCGAGCAGCGCCTGCACGTCCACCGCCGAGGCCTGGTCTGGCAGGCCGTTCGCGCCTCGGGATCGGTGCCAGGCGTGCTGCCGCCTTTTTTCACCAGCGCCGGCGAGATGCTCGTCGACGGCGGGTTGATGGACAACGTACCGCTGCTGCCGATGAAGGCCCTGAAGACGGGCCCGAACGTCGTCGTCGTGCTCAAGGTCACGCGGCGGACGACCTACGACGTCGACTACGCCTCGATCCCCGGCGGTCGCCAGCTGCTGCTGGCGATGCTCAACCCGTTTTCCCGCCGGAAGCTGCCGAGGGTGCCGGGCATCGTGCAGGTCATCGGGTTGAGCATGCTCACGTCGCGCGTCGATCTGCAGGTCGACGACTCGGACGTGGTGATCAGGCCGGAGTTCTCCAAGGACATCCGGTTCATGAGCTGGGACCGCCACACCGAGGTCTTCCGGCGGACCCATCGCGAGACCGCCTCGTGGATCCAGGACCGGCTGGCCGAGTCGGACCCCTCCGTCCTGGCCGTGCTACAGCTCTGATCCGAAACACGTCCATGAGACACCGCGACCGTGGGGATCGGCTATTCTTCGCTCGCGCACGAGCTCATCGGTTACCAGCCAGGCTTCTCGGCTCACCCAATCCCCGTAGCTCGTCGGAGCGGACGCCTCGTCTGGGAGCGCGCCGAGCAGCCGGCCCGGCATGAAGACGCGGCCCTCAGGACAGTTGGCTGAAACGGGACAGGAGACAGTGATGCGGAATCTGACGTTCGGAACGCTCGTGTGCTTGTGTGTGTCTTTGGGGCTGGGCGCGTCGGCACAGGCACAGACCCCGGATCCCAAGATCGTGGCCCCGATCAACGCCTTCCTCGAGGCGTTCAACAAGGGCGACATGGCTGGTGCCGCAGCGACGCATGCCGCGACAGCGGAACTCGTGATCATCGACGAGGTGCCGCCGTACGCCTGGCGAGGGCCGCAGGCGTTCACGGCGTGGGCCACCGACCTCGAGAAGCACGACAAGGCGAAGGGCGTCACCGGTCAGAAGGTCACGCTGGGCGCGCCGACCCGGGTCGAGAGCGACGGGACCGCGGCCTACGTGATCGCCCCGGCCCTCTACACCTTCACGGAAAAGGGTGTGGCGATGCGCGAAGCCGCGCAGATGACCTTCGTGCTGAAAAAGGGCGCGGCCGGCTGGCTGATCCACGGCTGGACGTGGACCGGACCCAAGCCCTCGAAGGCCCGGGCCCCGTCCAAGCCCTAGTGGGCCGTCGCGGTCCGCCGCCTATCCGGCGATCAGCGCGGCGGGCGCCGTGGGATCAAGCCCCGCAGGCCGGCGGGCAAGTTGCGCTCGATCGCCTTCTTCGCTTCCTCGGTCGCCTTGTTGCGGATGGCGCGCTTGGCGACATCGCCGAGATCGACGCGGACGGAGAGGTTCGCGATCGGCCCCGTCACCGTGACCGGGAGCGTGACGCGGCCGCCCTGCTGCGTGTAGCGATAGAGGTCGGTGCCGGCCTGGTTCGACAACGCCTCGGACAGCTGCGCGCGACCAGCGAATTCGGTGCCCATGCTGGCGAGCTGCAGCGTCCCGGACGCCGACAGATCGACGTCGGTCGAGGCCATCGAAAAATCGTCGGTGGCGATCACGCCGCGATCGAGCCGCAGCGTGGCCCCGAGCTTGGCGAAGCGCTCGCCGCCCGGGGTGTTGCGCGCCACGACGGCGGCCCCGGCGCTCGCCAGGATGCCGCCGCGGCCGGACGTCGCCGTCACCATCGTGCGCACCAGCTGCAGCCCGGCGATGGTCCCGTTCGTGATGTCGACGCGCGCCCGCCCGCTCGCCGTCCGCAGCGCCTGTTCCATCTGGAGCCCCTCGCCGTCGAGTGCGATCGTGCCGGACAGCTTGCCGGTGATGGTGTTGGGCGATCCGGCAAACGCCATCAGGTTCGCGGTGTCGATGCCACTCACTTTCGCGCGCCACCGGAACCGCGGCACGTCGTCGAGCGCGAGCTGCATCGTCCCCTCGTAGCGGCCGCCGAAGACGCCGAGCGTGAGCGGGTCGAACGCCACGGCGGTGGGCGTGACGACGGCGCTCGCAGCGAGATCGGACAGCGTCAGGCCGCCGGTGGTCGCCCGCCCCACCTTCAAGGCGACGGCAAGCCGGCCGATCGCGCTCGCCGCCGATGATCCGCCCGAGCTGGGCGCGGTCTTGGCGTCCGTCGCCGTGAAGTCGTTCAGGAAGGCCACCAGCCGATCGAAGTCGAGCGCCGCGGCGGTCACGGCCACCTGGCCGGTGACGGGAGAGAGGGTCGTGAGCGTCCCCGTCATCTCGATCGCGGTGTCGTCGGCGGCCAGCGCGATCCGGCGGATGACCACGCCCTTGCCCTGCGGGACCAGCTCGATGTCGCCGCGCAGCGTGCGGTTGCCGTTCACGACCTCGACCTTCCGCAGCACGATCTCGTCGATCGAGACGATCTCGACCGGCGACGATCCCGAGCCGGGCTCGCGCGCGGCGCCGCCCGTCGGGCCGAGATCCGGCAGCGGCAGCGTGATGCGGGCGCCCTCGACGCGGACGTCGGCGTGCTCGATGCGGCGCGAGAACAGTGCGCCCAGGCCGGTGCCGACGTGCACCGAGGCGAGCTGGATGCGCGTCGGCTGGCCGATCGCGACATCACCCAGGTCCATCGTCACGCGTGGGTACACCGACGCGCCGAGGCTGCCGATCGTCACCGGCTGGCCGATGGCCGCCGACAATTGCGACGCCACGGCAGCACGGACGTTGGCCCCGGTGAGCACGCTGCGCGCGAGCAGCGCCAGGCCGATCCCGGCCAGCACGAACAGCACGACGCCAACGATCAGCAATCGCTTCAACAGGGTCTCTCCGTGTGTCTGATGCGGATGCGAGGACAGTCGTTACGCGAAGCCGACGCCGATGCGAGCGCCGACCGACCGGATGTACTCGCGCCCCGCGTCGTACTCCTCCGCCGTCTGCAGATGTTCGAGCATCAGCGGCGCGTCCACCCGCAGTGCCGTCAACTCGCGCAGGTAGGTCGCGTAATCGACCTGGCCGGTCCCGGGCACGACCTCGCGGAAGTGCACGTTCATCTCGGGAATGAACGCCAGGTCCTTGGCGTGACAGGACACGATCCACTTGCCGAGCTTGGCGAAGCACTCGCTAATGAACTCCGCGTTGCGATAGAACCGGCGCGGCGAGTTGATGGCGTTGCAGGGATCCATGTGGACCATGAACGCCGGCCGGTCCACGGCGCGCACCAGTTTGAGGTACTCGTCGGGGCCGTCGGGCAGGTTCCATCCCATCATCTCGATGGAGAACGTCGTCTGTCGCGGCTTGACCGCGTCAATCACCTTGCGGCAGTTCTCGACGGTCAGGTCGAAGAACTCCGGCGACAGGTTCTTCGGATCGGGGCCGTACCATACGGTCGGATGGAAGGAGCCGGCGATGTCGACGCAGCAGCGCGCGGCGACGGCTTCGGCCAGCGCCAGCCGCTCGGTGACGTAGGTGAGGTTGGCGGCGCGCTTTTGCAGGTCGGGGTCGAGCATGTTGCGCCAGGCGCCGACTTCGGCGATGACGACGTTCTCGGCGGCGAACGCCGCCCGGATCGCCTTGATGCGATCACCGTCGCTCACCGAGGCAGCAGGGCAGTAGGCGGCGCTGTAGCCCAGGCGTCGATGCTCCTTGGCCAGGGCGACCGGGTCGTCCGTCTTGAGAAAGATGGGGCCGCCCAGCCGAATCGGCCGCGAGGCGCCGGCGGAGGACAGCCGCGGCGCGGCGGCGAGCAGCGGCGAGGCGGCCACCGCGCCCAGAAACCTACGGCGGGTGACGCCCGTCCCGGTGACGTTCAGCATGCGGGCATTATTGCGCGCGATTGGCCGCGACCGGCGCCAGGCTCATATAATCGAGGATTGTCCCGGTTGCGAGGAGTACGCACGTGAGCGAGCAGGAAGAAGATTTCGCGGCGATGTTCGAGGCGTCGGTCAAGACGCGCCAGTTGAGCCGTGGCCAGTCGATCGAAGGCACCATCGTCGGGTGGGGCCCGAAAGTGGCGTTCGTCAGCGTCGGCGGCAAGGCCGAGGCCCAGATCGACATCGAGGAGCTGAAGGACGCCGAGGGCGACGTCGAGGTGTCGATTGGCGACCGCATCCAGGCGATGGTGGTCTCGACCAGCGGCGGCGTCGTACTCTCGCGCAAGGGCGTCCGCAACGCCACCACCCAGCGTGAGCTCGAGGATGCCTTCCAGGCCGGGCTTGCCGTCGAGGGCAAGGTGGAGAAGGTCGTCAAGGGCGGCTACGAGGTACGCGTCGCCCGCGAGCGCGCCTTCTGTCCGCTCTCGCAGATCGACATCGTCCGCACCGAGGATCCGGCGGTGCACGAGGGCAAGGTCTACGCCTTCCGCATCATCGAGTACAAGGACGGCGGCAAGGACGTCGTCCTCTCGCGCCGCAAGCAGCTCGAAGAGGAGCAGCGTGTCAATGCCGCGGCCGTCCGCCAGTCGATCGTGCCCGGTGCGGTGCTCCAGGGGCGCGTCGCGTCGGTGCTCGACTTCGGCGCCTTCGTCGATCTCGGCGGCGGCATCCAGGGCCTGCTCCACGTCTCCGAGATGAGCTGGTCGCGCGTCGCCCATCCCGGCGAGATCGTCACCGCCGGCGACGCCATCACCGTCAAGGTGCTGCGCGTCGACGAGGACGCGCAAAAGGGCCAGAAGACGCAGAAGATCTCGCTCGGGCTGAAGCAGCTCCAGGACGATCCATGGATGAAGGCTGCGGCCACCTACGAGATCGGCCAGGTGAAGACCGGTCGCGTCACGCGGGTCACCGACTTCGGCGCCTTCGTCGAACTGGAGCCGGGCGTCGAAGGGCTGGCCCACGCCTCCACCTTCGCGCCGACGGGTCGCGCCGGCGGGTGGGCGAAGTCGGTGCCCCCCGGCATGAGCGGGGCGTTCGAGATCCTGACGATCGATCCCGCGCAGAAGCGGATTGGCGTGGCGCTCGTCGAAGAAGGGACCTCGCGGGCGGCTGGCACCGCGCCCGCGCCCGGCGCGATCGAGCCCGGCGCGATCCTGACGGGCAAAGTCGAGCGGCACGAGAAGTTCGGCGTATTCGTGTTCCTGGCGCCGGGCCGCACCGGTCTGATGCCAGCCGCCGAGACGGGCCTCGATCGCGACGCCGACTTGCGCAAGGCCTTTCCCGTCGGCAGCGAAGTGGAGGTCGTGGTGCTCGAGGTCGACGCCGCCAACCGACGCATTCGCCTCAGCAAGAAGGCGGTCGCCGAGCAGCGCGAGAAGGCGGAACTGCGCGACTACGCGGCACGGCCAGATGCCGGCCCCTCGGCCTCGTTGGGCTCGCTCGCCGACAAGCTGCGGGGCGCGCTGGGCGGGCGCTGACCGCGCTCAGCCGCTGATGTGTCTGCGGTAGACCCTCGATTCCTCTGATGTCCGCGATCGGTGGCGGGGAAGCGGCTGAGCCGCGCAGAATATCCACAGGAATGGGCTGCGGCGCTGGCCTCCGCCTTGCACTACGCTCGTCCGGTGCCGCTCGGGGCCGACAAGTGGCTCGGGGCGTGACCACATGGAGGAGATTGTGATGCTACCGAGACGTCAACTCACGCGCTCGATTCCGGCGCTCGTCGGCCTGATCGCGCTGGCGATCCCGGCCGTTGCGTCGGCCCAGCTCCGCTGGGGACGGCCGTCGACGCCTCGCGCCGGCGCCTGCTTCTACCGCGATGCCGGCTTCCGCGGCGACTATTTCTGCGTGCGCTCCGGCGACGACTTGGCCTGGATCCCGGCCGGCCTCAACGACGAGATTTCGTCGATTCGCACCTTCGGCGAGGCCACGGTCACCGTCTATCGCGATCGACGCTTCTCCGGTCGGTCGGAGCGCTTCGGCCGCGACGTCTTCAACCTGCGCAATGAAGGGTGGAACGACCGCCTGTCCTCGCTCCGGGTGGATCGCCGTCGCGGCGGCCGTGACGACGGTTACGGCTACGGCCGCGACTCCGACCGCGGGCGCGACTCCGACCGTGGCTACGACCGCGGGCGCGACGTCCGCGACGATCGCGGCCGGGACGATCGCGCCGACCGGCGCCGCAACTCCCTGACCAGGCCACAGGCGGCAGAGATCGTCCGGCGCGCGTATCTCTCGGTGTTCCGCCGCGAGCCCGATTCGGCGAGCGGGGGCTGGGTCGACAAGGTGCAGCAGGAAGGCTGGACCGAAGAGGAGCTCGCACAGGAGCTGCGCCAGAGCCCGGAGTACCGCAGCCGGCGGCAGTAAAGCACCGAGCCCTCTCTCGTCCGTTGCCCCGAGCCGTGGCGTAAGCTACGACCGGCGGATCCACGGCGGACGAAAGAGGGTGCCTGGTTGGTGAGATGACGTTCCCCAACTACGGGTCGTACCAAATGCAGTTCAGCCGCCGCGTCCGCGAAGTCTACGCGGCCGAGGGCCTGTCGTTCCTGGACGCCGTCGGCAAAGCCTTCCCGCCGACCGAGCGCGGTCCGGTATCGGTCGACGAAGCCATCAACCGGCTCGAAGCGATCGCGCTCGGGTTCGTCGTCTGGCGACGGTCGCTGACCGCGCTTCGCTGATCCCTCATCTCGACCCCGCACCCCTGTTTCGTACGGCCTGGCTCTCCGCAGCGTTATCTCTGGCAGGGAGAGCAGCAGTCATGGCAGAGACCTTCTTCGCAATCAGCGATGCCAGCCCGCGAGCGGTGATGGGCATCCGGCGCAAGGCCGACGGGACGGTGCAGCCCCTCGACCAGGCCGTGCCCGACGGCGATACCGTCGGCGCCCAGCTCGACGGCACCGGGTCGGCCCGCTTCCTGGGCATCGACACACCCGAGAAATCGTTCGAGCACCCGCTGGGGGCCGGCCGCTCGCTCGACAGCCCGCAGTGGGAGCAGTACCTGACCAATCCCTTTACCAACGGCTATCCGGTCCAGCTGCTCGAGCCGCCGCTCGCCACCCATCTGCAATCGCGGTTCGGATCCGGCGCCGGCGCCAATCACCACCGACACGCGGTCGCGGCCGGCGACGGGCTGCGCCAGATGATCCAAGGCGACCAGGTCGCGCTCGGCCAGACCGCCGAGGAGTTCCGCTACTTCCTCGCGTTCTCCTACGAGGTCTTCGACGGGTTCGGCCGCTTTCTCGCGTTCGTCAACCGCAATCAGCCGAGTGCGACCGTGCCGGGCCCACGGCCGCCGTCCTACAACGAGCGGCAGCTCGCCGCCGGCCGGGCGTTGCCGTACTTCATCTGGCCGAACGTCAACCCGTTCCGCGAGGCGCCGACGGTGGTCGACGCCGTGCCGGCCCCCGGCACGGCGCGCAAGGTGGGCGAGAGCGGCGACCTCAAGCAGGCGCGCGCGTCGGTGAAGCAGGCACGGGCCAACGGTCTCGGCGTGTTCGCACCGGCCGATCTGCTGCGGTTCGAGGCCTTCGAGGTGCGCTTTCTCGGCCGTGCCGACGTGCCCATCCGGGCCGTGATCGATCTCAGCAAGGAGGACACCGTCATTCTCCGGCCGCAGAGCTATTTCAAGATTCCCAACCCGGAGGATCGGCTGTTCATCCCCGGCGAGTTCGTGCCGCTCTTCGCCGCGAAGGGCTGGCGGCTCGAAGGCTTCGTCTGACGACGCTGTCCTCAGTGAGCGGCGGCCGGCTGGTCCCGGCCACGATTGTCGCGGAAAAACGGCTGACAGAAAGTTGGCCGGGCCCTTGCAAAGTGTCGTGCAGCACGAGGGGCGCCGCCAGCGCGCGACTCGTGGAGTCGCCGACATGGAGGGCGTTATGGATACTGGACGTCGAATCACCCGTTGGATGCCCGCGTGGATCGCGCTGCTCGTCGTGGCGATCCCCACCATCGCGTCAGCGCAGATCCGCTGGGGACGGCCCGGCGCTCCACGCGCGGGCGCCTGCTTCTATCGCGATGCCGGGTTTCGTGGTGACTACTTCTGCGTCGGCGCCGGCGAGCGGCTCGCGTGGGTTCCGAGAGGCTTGAACGACGAGATCTCGTCGATTCGTACCTTCGGCGGGGCCGAAGTGATCGCCTTCGGTGGCCGGCGCTTCGACGGCCGGTCCGAGCGGTTCGGCTATGACGTCTACAACCTGCGCCGCGAGGGCTGGAACGATCGGCTGTCGTCGGTGATCGTCCGCAGCCGTGGCTGGCGCGACGACCGCCGCGGCCGCTACGATCGGTACGACGGACGCGACCGGGATCGGTACGACGGACGCGACCGGCGCCGATGGTGAGCCCGACCCAGGATGCCTGGGTCAGGGCTCGCGTGCAGCAAAGGCTGGCAGCGGCCGCGCCTGAGGGGCGCGGCCGCACACAAAGGCCAGTGTCCCGGCCGCGTGATTCGCGGCCAGTCTCCTAGAAATCGAAGCTAGAAGTCGAAGCGCACGCCGAACTGGAACTGTCGCGACGGCTGCGCGGTGGTCAGCGTTCCGAAGGCGGCGTTGTTCGCGTCCAGGCCGGCACCCACGAAGTTGCCGAAGTTCACCGTGTTGAACACGTTGAACGCGTCGAAGATCGGCGTCACGTTGTAGCGCCGGCCGAAGCGGAAGTTCTTCCGCATCGACATGTCCATCTGCTTGAAGCTCGGGCCCTCGATCTGTCCGACCGTCGCCGAGCCGCGCCGATCGGTCGGCGGGTTGGCGAAAGCGGCGGTGTTGAACCAGCGCGTCTCGTCCCCGTCGATGTCGATCTCGCCGCCCAGATAATCGGCGCGCCTGGTGCCGATCGTCGAGCTGCCGGCGGCGGTGAAGTACTGGCCAGACTGGAAGCGGAACTTGCTGCTGATCTCCCAGCCGCCGGCCACCGCTTCGAGCACCCCACCACGATCGCGCAGCCAGGGAATCCGATACGTCACGGTGTTGACGAAGGCATGCCGCCGATCGAAGCTGGCCGGTCCCCTCAGATACGAGCGATCGCCGGCCGCTTCGGGTGCGTCGTTGTCGCCGTTGCCGCTGGCGTCGGTGATGACCTTGCCGAGCGTGTAGGAGACCGTGAACTGCAGGTCGCCGCGCCGCTTGGTGGCGTAGAGCTGCAGCGAGTTGTAGGACGACTCGGCGTCACTCATGCGCATGCGGATCACCGAGTAGCCGGCGTACGGCCGGAGCGCGTTGACCGACACACGCTGCGCCGCCGGCAGCGCCGCGTTGGCACGCAGCGCCTCGAAGCTGGCCCGGTTGATGTCCGGCTGGCGGAGCAGATGCTGGCCGCGGTTACCGACGTAGGACGCTTCGACGAAGTAGCCCGCGCCCAGCTCGCGCTGCATGCCAATGCTGAAGTTCAGCTGCGACGGGAGCTGGAGGTTCGGGTCGATGGCGTTGATGTCGCCGACCGCACCGATCGCGCCGGCCGCACCGCTGGTCGGCGCCGCCAGGTTGAAGTTCTCGTAGGCCTCGTTGGCCAGCACCGGCGGCAGATTGAGCTGCGAGAAGATCAGGTTGCCCTCGGGCTTGTCGTAGAACAGCCCGGCCCCACCGCGGACCACCGTCGCCGAGTTGAGCGAGTACGAGAAGCTGAGGCGCGGCATGAACAGGTGCTGCGCCTCGTACAGACCGCGCGGCGCGCCGAACGGGATGCGCGCGTAGTCGCCGCTCGAGAGCAGATCGACCCGCCCTTCCTGGTCCTCGGGAGTGCCGTCGCCGGCAATGACCAGGCCGTTGAAGCGGTTGCCGACGCCGGGCACCAGCAGGCCATTCGATCGTACGCTCACCGCCTGGGCCGGGTCGTAGCGCGACGGATCGAAGTTGACCAGATTGTTGCCCTGAGCGTAGGTGGGGTTCGAGTACTCGTAGCGCAGGCCGGCTTCGATCGACAGGTTCTCGCGGACGCGCCAGGTGTCGGACACGAAGGCCTGATAGGTGGTGAAGCGGAAGAAGCCGATCGGGTCGGCTGACGCCTCGTTGTAGATGCGGAAGTTGCCGAGCAGGACGTCGCCGAGCGAGCTGCCGGTGCTGTTCGGGTTGCCGCCCGGGGCGAAATCGACCGATCCGAAGTAGTTGCCGCGGCCGTTCTGATCCTTGCGGTTGCGCGAGATCGCGAACCCGCTCCGGATCGAGTGGCTGCCGTGGAGCCAGGTCAGCGTGTCCTGGATGGTGATGTCCGTCGTCGGCGACAGCAGCGCGAACGACGGCCCGTGGATCTGGGCGAAGCCGGGCACGCTGATGTTGGGAATGCCGCCGGCAACGAAGCCCGCCGTGTCGAAAAGCTCCGGGTAGCCGAAGCCGAATGTGTCACGCAGCCAGAAATCACCCTGCGGCTTGATGCGCTGGCCGTTCCACGAGGCGCCGATCTTGGCTTCGTTGATCACGTTGGTGCTGAGCACGTAGGTGTGGCCGACCTGGTAGCTCGTGCCCGGCCGCGATCGGTTGGTTGGAACCGTGGGCAGCACCGCTCCGGAGAAGGTGCCGTACGGCTCGACCAGGTCGTACTCGTCGTGCAGGTAGCGGCCGTGGAAGCGCTGCTGCGCCGTGGCCTGGAAGTCGAAGCGGACGATGTCCTGCCGCGACTCGAACGGGTTGTAGATCTGGAAGGTCGCGTTGTTTGGCGTCGGCGTGTCGGAGTACTCCGCGGCGACGCCGATCATGGCGCGGTAGATATCGCCGATGGCGCGACCGTCGCGGGTGATCCGGTTCTGCGGGATGACGTTGCCGGCAAAGGGCTGGTTGGTCAGCGGATCGCGCAGGACGCCGTCGTCGGCGGTGCCGACCTGCCCGTCGGCGCCGCGCAGCCGGAACGAGAAGTCGCCGTTCAGCTCGGCCATCGTCGGCAGCGTCTGCCGCGCCGGGTTGGTGAAGCGGTTGATGGTGCGGTACTGCTGCCCGGCGAAGAAGAACAGCTTGTTGCGCACCAGCGGCCCGCCCAGCGCGCCTTCGAAGTTACGGAACTCGAGCGGCGGCTTGGTGCGGTTGCCGCTGGCGTCGCGGGCGGCGAAGTAGTTCGGCTCGTCGAACTTCTCGTCGCGCAGGTCGTAGCGCGCGGTGCCATTCAACCGGTTGGTGCCGCTGCGCGTCACGACGTTGATCGCGGCGCCGCTGTTGCGGCCGACCTCGGCCGAGAAGTTCGAGGTCTGGATCTTGACCTCCTCGATGAAGCTCAGGCTGACGTTGTTGACCTGCGAGCCGTTCGAGCCGGAGTCGAGGTTCGAGGTGCCGTCGATGGTGAGGTTGTTGGTGTTGCCGCGGCTGCCGTTGATGGCCTGGCCGGTGACGCTGAGCGAGGTCGCCAGCGCCAGCGGATCGAAGTCGGTAGCGACGGCGCCTGGAATCAGCGAGGCGAGCTCGAGATAGTTGCGGCCGTTGAACGCGAGGTCGCGGATCTGCCGCGAGTCGATGGTGCGCGCCACCTCACCGCTGGTGCGGTTGACCGCTTCGCCGGCGACAGCCTGCACCTGCACCGACTCGGTGAGCTCGCCGACGCCGAGGGCGAAGTCCAGGGAGAGCCGGCCGTCTGCGCCGAGCTGCACATCGGTGCGTTGCGCCCGGCGGAAGCCTTGCAGCTCCGCGGTCACCGTGTAGGTGCCGACCGGCAGGTTGGTCGCGGTGAAAATGCCGTTGTCGTCGGCGACACGGGTGGTGGTCAAGCCCGTCCCGATGTTCACGATCGTCACGGTCGCGCCCGGCAGCACCGCGCCGGAGGTATCGGCGACCCGGCCGTCGATGCGGCCAGTGATGGTTTGGGCGAAGACGGGCGCGGCGATCAGCACGAGGGCCAGACACGCGGTCAGCAGCAGTTGCCACGGAACGGACGCCGGCCTCGACGAGTCGAGAGACATCGAGGACTCCTTGAAGGATGTGGACGCTGAACCGAGGCGCACGCGTCCCGAAAGACGCGCCCTCGTAGATCATATATTTCGGTCGATAGGCCCACCCTACTCGCGAACCTATTTAGTTGTAGTCGCCATCAGATCGACGATGCCTGGCGAGGGTTCGCCGTAAGCCGAGCTGCGCGTATGATTTGCGCGCCCGTGAAGGTTCACGGACTGGAGGCTAGTGGGCTGTCCTGGTGATTTCTAAAGTGGCTTCCGGGCGGGGCATCCCGCCTCGCTGCGTTGCTCATCGCTCACGTATGTCCAATACGCTCGCTCTTCGCGCCTTGCGATCCGGGCGCCGCGCTCCGGAATCCACTTCACACATCACCAGGACGGCCCACTAGTGAACAGACGGCAGTTCGTCGAGTCCCTGATCGCTGCAGCGGCACTACCGATCGATTCGCTCGGTGGTGGCGCCACCATGGCCACGCCGACGTCATCGCAGGAGCTGCCGGGGCCACCGCCGGCCCGACCCGCGCCGACGCTCTGGTATCCCCGCGCCGCATCGCGCTGGGTCGAGGCCTTGCCGATCGGCAACGGCCGCCTCGGCGCGATGGTGTTCGGCGACGTCGGCCGCGAGCGCCTGCAGATCAACGACGACACGCTCTGGTCGGGTGGACCCGCCAACTGGGATCCGCCGGCCGCGCGGGAGGTGCTGGCGGAGATCCGCCGACTCACGCTCGCCGGCGATGCCGCCGGCGCGGACACGCTGTCGCACCGGTTGATGGGCGCATTCACGCAGTCGTACTTGCCGCTCGGCGACGTCGAGCTCACGTTCGAGCACGGCAACCTGGGCCGCGAATATCGCCGGCAGTTGCACCTCGGCGATGCGGTGGCATCGGTGCGCTATCAGGTCGGCGACGTCCGTTATGCGCGAGAGATCGTGGCCAGCCACCCGGCCGGCGTGATCGCCATGCGACTGACGTCCGATCCGCCGGGCCTCGTCACCTTCGACGCCGCTGTCTCGAGCCCGCTGCGCCACAGCGTCACCGTCGAGGGCGGCCTGTTGCGCCTCCGCGGCGTCGCGCCGGGCCACGTCGAGCCGAGCTACTACTCGACCGACGTGCCGGTGCAGTACGGCCGCGACGGCGGCGCACCGGGTGGGCAGTGGCCGGCTGGCACGACACCCCGGCCGAAGCAAGGCCGTCGCACCTTGCCGGGCATGCGCTTCGAGCTCGGCCTCGGTGTCACCGCGGACGGCGGCACGGTGTCGCACACCGCGGAGCGTCTCCGCGTCGAGGGCGCCACCGCGGTCACGCTCATCGTGGCGACCGCCACCGGCTTCAACGGCTTCGACAAGGATCCGGCGCGCGAGGGCCGCGATCCCGGCCCCATCGTCGTGCGCCAGATCCAGCAGGCACTGGCTACGCCATGGTCGACGCTGCGCGAGGCGCACGTGGCCGATCACCGCGCCCTCTTCGATCGCCTGTCGCTGGCGTTGGGCGCGGCACCGGCCGAGGATCTGCCGACCGATCAGCGCATCGTCCGCCGGGGCGGATCCGATCCCGGCCTGGTCGCGCTGCTCTTCCAGTACGGCCGCTATCTGCTCATCGCCAGCAGCCGGCCGGGCACCCAGCCTGCCAACCTGCAGGGCATCTGGAACGAGGACGTGCGCGCGCCGTGGAGCTCGAACTTCACGATCAACATCAACACCCAGATGAACTACTGGCCGGCCGAGACGGCGGCGCTGCCGGAGCTGCACGAGCCACTCCTCACGTTCGTCAGCGAGCTCGCAGTGACCGGCGCGCGGACGGCCGCCAACGTCTACGGCGCGCGCGGCTGGACCGCCCATCACAACTCCGACATCTGGCGGCACTCGGCGATGGTCGGCGATTACGGGCATGGCGATCCGGTGTGGGCCACCTGGCCGATGGCCGGGCCGTGGCTGGCGCAGCATCTCTACGAGCACTATCTGTTCGGCGGCGACGCCGCGTGGCTGCGCCGCGTCTACCCGGTCCTGCGCGGCGCCGCCGAGTTCTGCCTCGACTGGCTGATCGACGATGGCGCCGGCCATCTCGTGACCGCGCCGTCCACGTCGCCGGAGAATTACTTTCGCAAGAACGGCCGGCCGGGCGCGATCTCGCCCGGCGCGACGATGGACATGGCGCTGGCGCGGGACCTGTTCGCCAACACCGCCGACGCCGCCGACGCGCTCGGCCTCGACGCGCCCTTCCGCACGCGTCTGCTCGATGCCCGCGCGCGGCTGCGCCCCTACGCCATTGGCAGCAAGGGCCAGCTGCTCGAGTGGGCGGAGGAGCTCGAGGAAGTCGAGCCGCACCATCGCCACATCTCGCACCTGTTCGGCCTGCATCCGGGCCGGCACATCACGGCGGCGACGCCGGCGCTGTTCGCGGCCGTCCGCCGATCGCACGAGCTGCGCGGCGACGACGGCACCGGCTGGAGCCTCGCGTGGAAGGTCAACCAGTGGGCGCGGCTGCTCGACGGCGACCACGCCTTTCGCATCCTGTCGCGGCTGCTGACGCTGGTGAACGTGGGTGATACCAGCTACCAGGGCGGCGGCGGGGTCTACGCCAACCTGTTCGACGCGCATCCCCCGTTCCAGATCGACGGCAATTTCGGTGTCACCGCCGGCATCCTCGAGATGCTGGCGCAAAGCCATGCCGGGGAGATCCACCTGTTGCCGGCGCTGCCGTCGGTGTGGCCGAGCGGCAGCGTCCGTGGCCTCCGCCTGCGCGGCGGCTTCGAGGTCGACCTCGAGTGGTCGGCCGGCGCGCTGGTGCGTGCGGCGCTCCGATCGCGGCTCGGCGGCGTCGCTCGCGTCCGCACGGCGCGCGCGGTGACGGTGACCGGCGCACCCGCGGCACCCGCGGCGGGCGTCAACCCGAACGCGTTCTTCCGCGTCCACGATCCCGGCGCGCCGGTCGGGGTCGGCGCGCCCACGCCCGCGCCTCAGCCCGCACCCGTGCCGACCGCAGCATCGGGCGTCGTCGTCGACATCCGCACCGAGCGGGGTGGAGCGGTTGTCCTGACCGCGTAACGTGCTGACGCGGTCGACAGTCCCGCCCGATCGCAGCCGCTGTCAGCGGAGCATCGCCGCGAGGGCGGCGAAGTCGAACGAGGCTTTCGTCCTGGTCTGCCAGTCGAGCTGAGCGCCGATCGACTTCGGCCCGAACGAAAAGGCGACGGCGAGGAGCAGCGCGGTCCGCAGCGGCACCCGCAGCGCTTTGCGGATCGGCAGCCACGTTGCCGCGAGAATCACGCCGATGATCGCGGCCGAAACCAGGAGGCCGACGCCGGCCGTCAGCACGGCGCCGACCGGGAGCAACTGCGTGGCGGTGATCCCGAGCGCGGCCAGCATCGGCGCCGCGACCAGCGTCCCGATCCCGAGCTGGCGGGCGCCCTGCAGGAGGAGCATGCGCGTCGCCGTGGCTTCGGTGGCACCGAGCGCGCGCCGCACGGCAATCTCGCGCGTGCGCTGACCAATCGAGGTCGACATCAGGCCATAGGTGCCGGCCACGGCGAGGAGGAGCGCCAAGGCGAAGCAGGCCCCGAACAGCTTGGCCAGCCCGGTCGTGATCATGCCGGCTTGTCTGATCACCTCTTCGGCACGATGGACGTAGCCCGGCGTGAGATCGGGGTCGGCCGCGCCGAGGACCTGATACAAGGCCTGGCGTCCGGCCGTCTCGCTGGTGCGATAGCGCACGAGGACGTCGGTGTCATCCACCCCGGCCTGGAGCAGGGGCAGGTAGATCGCTTCGGCGCTGCGATCGCGAGCCAGCGGGTTGCCGTAGGGCACGTCGCTGACGACGCCGACGATCGTGCGCCACTGCGACGTATCGCCGGCCGCGGCTAGGCGCAGGCGGTCGCCAACCGGCGACCGGCCGGGCCAATGGCGGGCCGCCAGCGATCGGCTGATCAGCACCACCGGCGCCTGCGTCCAATCGTCCGCCGGCAGGAACAGGCGGCCCTCGATCGGCCGGACGCCGACCGTGGACATCGCGCCGAGCATGGCGAGGACATGCGCGGAGGGCCGTCCCGCGGCCGGCGCCGGTGACCGCACCTCGAATACACCACTGGCGTCACGCGAGGCCAGCCTGGTCCGCAGCAGGGCACCGTCGAGCGCGCCATGGGCGGCGAGCCGGGCCTGCACGTCGACGAAGAGTCGGGCCCGCGTCTCGCTGGTCGCAAAGCGCGGGGCGGAGGGCGCCAGTCCGACCTGGAGGAGCTTTGCGGGATCGTAGCCGGGGTCGAGGTCGAGGATGCGTCGCGCCATCACCGCCGACAGGACGCCGACGAACATCAGCACCGTGACGGTCGTGACCTGCGTGACGACCAGGACTCGGGCGAGCCGTCCGTCGCGCCGCGAGCCGGCGCGGGCGCTGCCGTCCTGCATGATCTCCCGCACGTTGAGGCGGAGGGCGCGAAACGAAACGAGGGCCCCCAGCGCCCCGATGGCGAGCGTCACGAAGGCCGCCGCGCTGAGGATCGTGATCCGATCGGCGTGCCACACCCACCAGAAGGTGAGGTTGGCCTCCATGTTGGCGCGGGTCCAGCGGGTGATGGCGTCGAGCCCCCACGCCGCGCCCGCCGTGCCCAGGACGCCGCCGGCGACGCAGAGGATCGCGCCTTCCCACATGCCCTGTACGACCAGGCGACCCGCGGAGGCCCCCAGCGCCAACCGCACCGCGGTCTCGCGGATCCGCTCGTTGGCGCGCGCGGTGAGCAGCGTGGCGACGTTGACCAGCGACAACAGGAGGATCAGCCCCGCGGCCAGGTTGAGCGAGGTGAACACGATCGTCCGTTCGTCGCCGATCTGGGCGGCGGGGTAGGACTCGACGCGCATGGCGAGCACCGGCATCGGCTGGCCCGTGGCGGTGCGGGCGGCGACGGACCGCCGCAACAGGGCCGTTGCCTCCGCCGCGGCCTCGGCGTGCGTGACGCCCGGCGCGAGACGACCCCCGACCGAGAGGAACGACGTGTCCGCCTGGATGGCTGCGGCGGCGCGGGCCGGCAGCGGGACCCACGCCTCCTGCACGATCGGGAATCCGTACCCGTCCGGCATGATGCCCACGATGCGCGTGCTGATGCCGTTCAGCGTCACGCGGCGCTCGAGGACCGCCGGCTCGGCGCCGAACACGACCTGCCAGGCACGATGCGCCAGCACCATCACCGGTTCGGCACCGGGCTCGGCGTCCGACGGCAGGAGCGTGCGGCCCAGGCGGGCCGGCGTTCGGGCGATCATGAACAGCGCGGGGTCGGCCACCGTCGTGTCCAGCACGCGCGTGTCCCCGTCGCGCCCGAGCAGCACCTCGCGCGAGGTGTAGCCGGCGAGGTGCTCCACTGTCCGCATCGAGGCCCGCAGCGCTGCGAGGTCGACTTCGTCGACGCCGGCACGGCGACCGTCGCCGACCCGGATCAGGCGGACGATGCGATCCCCCTCGGGCAGCGGGATCGGCCGGATCATCGCGGTGTGCAGGAACGAGAAGGTGAACGTGCTCAGGCCCAGGCCGCCGGCCAGGACCAACACGGTGAGGAGCGTGAATCCCGGGCTGCGGGCCAGGAGCCGCAGGGCGTAGCGGATGTCTCGACCGTGCACCATGTCGGTGGTACATACGCGGACGGCCGCCCGAAGGTTAGCGGCGTGGTGCGCTGGTCCCCTGTTTCCAGGCCACTAGACGAAGCTGGTCATCCAACTCGCCAGCTGCATCCATGCGCCCGTCGGCATCAGCATCAGCCGGCCCACGTAGGACGCGATCAGGAGCAGTGTTCCGGCCAGGAACACCCGATTCACGCGCCCGTGGCGCCAGGCGTCCAGGCCGAGGCAGAGCACGGCGAGGACGGACGGGAACACGAAGAACCACAGCGGCCCGAGGGCCTGAAGAGCCGCGATCGGGAGCCGCGCGATGGCCGGGGGCACGAAGTTGATCGCGGTCAGCAGCATCAGGCTCTTGTGCG
>JANOIR010000668.1:0-32014 GCA_031407765.1 Vicinamibacteraceae bacterium | reverse complement strand
GCTAGTCGCCAATTCTGGCGACATATCATATATTTCGTTTGACATCGGTCCATCGGTGGCGGTATCCCTCTGCCCACACTGAAGTTGTGGACGCCTGCGGGATCCGCTGACGTTTTCGCCTCATGGAGGGATCGATGCGCTCTTCCGAGCCCATGGCTCCGCGCCTCGTGCGCGGGTGCCGCGTGTTGCTGCTGATTGGCCTGGCCGCGATGGTCGACGCCCCTCGGGCCAGCGGCCAGGACGCCCGCGGCTCGATTTCGGGTCGGGTGACGGACGGCTCCGGCGCCGTCCTGCCGGGGGTGACCATCACCGTGGTCAACACGGAGACCAACACGCCGGCGACCACGAACACCGGCGAGCACGGGCGCTACACGGTGCTCTATCTGCTGCCGGGCACCTACCGCGTGACCGCCACGCTCGACGGCTTCCGCACCGGCGTCAACGACAACGTCCAGGTCCGCGTCGGCGACAAGGTCCAATACGACGTGACGCTCGAGCCCGGGGGCGTGGTCGAAGAGGTCCGCGTCGTCGCCGATCGGCCGATCCTCGAGACCGGCTCGGCGACGATGGGCCAGGTGATCGACAGCAAGCTGATCTCCGAGATCCCGCTCGGCGACGGCACCGCCTACGGCCTCACCCGGCTCGTCGCCGGCGCCTCCTTCGAGCGCTCCTACGCGCTGCAGCGTCCGATGGACAACGACAACCTGCGCGGCCTCGCCGTCAGCGGGACGATCAACAGCGAGTTCACCATCGACGGCTCGAGCAACGTCGTCTCCGGCGCCCGCGTCGGGATCCAGCCGCCGTCGGACGCGATCCAGGAATTCAAGGTCGAGACCGCCGCCTACGACGCGCAGCTCGGACACACCGGCGCCGGATCGGTGAACCTGGCGCTGAAGAGCGGCACCAACCGGTTCCGCGGCGCGGTCTCTTTCTTCAACCGCGACGACAAGCGCTCGGCGCACCTGTTCGCCTCGAACGCGCGCGGCGACGACTCGGTGGCGCCGCGCGATTACAACCGCTTCAGCGGCACCATCGGCGGACCGATCCTGCGCAACCGCACCTTCTTCATGGGCTCCTACGAGCGGCTGCAGGACGACACCATCGAGACCTTCACGAGCTCGGTGCCGACGGCGAGGATGCGCTCCGGCGATTTCTCGGAGCTGCTCGCCGCCGGCATCCAGATCTACAACCCCTACTCGGCGCGCCTGGTCAACAACGTCGTCGTGCGCGATCCGTTTCCGGGCAACGTCATCCCGCAGGCGCTCCTCAACCCGATCGCACAGAGCGTCCTGAAGTACTACCCGCTGCCCAACCAGGCCGGCAACGTGGACAGCTCGGGCAACTACTTCGTCGAGCAGCCGTGGACCTACGGCTACGACTTCGAGATGGCGCGCGTCGATCACCAGTGGAACGCGCCGAACCGCACCTACGTGCGCTGGGTCCGCAACTTCCGGCGCGAGGAGCGCTACAACTGGGCCGGGGTGCAGAATGGCCATCCGATCACCCAGGGCAGCACCGACCGCTTCAACCTGAACATCGCCCTCGGCCACACGGCCGTCCTGCGCAACGACTGGTTCCTCGACATCAAGGGGAGCTACCTGCGGTTCAACGACGACCAGGCGCCGAACACCCCGTTCGACAACGCCAACCTGGGCTACTCCGCGAGCACGCTGGCGCTGCTCGGCGGCTACGAGCAGATCCCGCGGTTCAGCGTCGAATCGGGCAGCGGCACCACCGCCGGTGCCGTGGCGACGCTTGGCGGCCAGCAGAACGGCTTCAATACCGGCCGGGCCCAGCCCTTCTACAACCTGAAGTTCGCGCCGACCGTCACCCGCAGCTTCGGCAGCCACACGGTGAAGGCCGGCTACGAGTGGCGCTCGCTCCGGCAGACGGAGGTGAACCAGGGCTGGCGCGGTGGCGCCTACGGCTTCGACAGCGGCTTCACGCGGGCGTCGGCGACGACGCCGGGCCAGTACGGCCAGGGCATCGCCGCGTTCGTGCTCGGCCTGCCGACCAGCAGCTCGATCATCGAGCTGCGGCCCGAATCAGACTACGAGGTGGTGAGCCACGGCCTCTTCGTACACGACGACTGGCGCGTGTCGGAGAAGCTGACGCTGAACGTCGGCGTCCGCTACGACCTCGAACAGGGCATGACCGAGGCGGAGAACCGCAACACGCGCGGCTTCGACTTCACCACCGCGAGCCCGATCCAGGCCGCGGCCGCAGCCCGCTTCGCGGCGGCGCCGCCGGCGGGCGTGTCCCTCACCGCCGATCAGTTCGCGGCTCGCCTCGTTGGCGGCTACGCCTACCTGACCGACGCGCAGTCGCGCGTGTGGGACGCGGATAGGAACAACGTGCAGCCGCGCATCGGCGCGACCTACAAGGTCGGCGACCGCGCCGTGATCCGCGGCGGGGTCGGCGTCTACAGCGCGCCGTTCCAGATTCAGGGCGTGCCCGGGCTGAACAACACGCTCAACCAGATCGGCTACTCGCGCAACACCCCGGTGCCGGTGACGAGCGACGGTGGGCTGACCTTCAATGCCAATCTGTCCAACCCCGTGCCGAGCGGCACGCTGCTCGAACCGGTGGGCTCCGGCCTCGGCCTCGCCACCAACCTGGGCGGCAGCCCGGGCACGGTGTTCCCCACCGAGCGCGACAACCCGACCTACTACCGCTACAGCATCGGTCTCGAGCGCGAGTTCCCAGGCGACATCCTCGTCGAGGTCTCGTATCTGGGCCAGACCGCGCGCGACCTGCCGACCGTGGAGGCGCTGAACTACGTGCCCGAAGCGTTCCGGACGCAGAGCCTGGTCCGCGACACGGCTGCGGAGACGGTGCTCACGCAGACGGTGTCGAACCCGTTCCAGGGTCTGTTCCCCGACAATCCCGGCGTCAACGGCGGCACCATCGCGCGCCGCCGGCTGCTCCTCGCCTACCCGCAGTTCGACACGCTCAGCATCGAGACCGCGCGGGGCACCAACCGCTACCACGGGCTGCTGGCCCGCCTCGACAAGCGCTTCACCAACGGCCTGATGGTGATGAGCACCTACACCTGGTCGCACTATCGCGAGCGCGTCGCGGCGCTCAACCCGTGGGAAGACCTCGAGGATCGCATCGGACCCGGCGACCGCCCGCACCGGGTGACCCTCGCCACCGTCGCCGAGCTGCCGATCGGCACCGGCCGGGCTCTCGGCCGGGAGTGGGGCGGCGCACTGAACACGGTCCTCGGTGGCTGGCAGTTGGCCGGCAAGTTCGAATGGCAGACCGGCCAGCCGCTCACCTGGGGCAACGTCTATTACGACGCGGGCTGCGGCGACCCGATGGACCTCACCGGCCGCTGGGGCTCCGAGAACGGCCAGAAGCTCGGCATCGACGTGCCGTTCTTCGACACGTCCTGCTTCTACACGCGCAACGGCGAGGCGTTCCGCAACGCCGCCGGCCAGGTGCTCACGTCCACCGCTCCGGACATCTCGATGGGCGCCGCCAACATCCGCCGCTTCCCGACCACGCTGCCGCACGTCCGGTTCCAGAACCATCACCTGCTGGACCTCGGGCTGACCAAGTCGTTTGCCTTCGGCAGCCGCGTCAAGGTGCAGGTGCGCATCGAGGCGCTGAACGCGACCAACTACACGTTGTTCAACGCCGGCAACGTCATCCTGGCGCCGACCAACCCGGCCTTCGGCCGCATCACGAACATCGACTCGAGCACGGTCATGAAGCCGCGCGACTACCAGCTCGGCGTGCGGATGACGTTCTAGCCGCGGTGGCGCGCAGTCGTGGGGCGGGTGGAATACCCTGCCCCGGTTGGGCCGGCGAGCGGGGCCTCTCTCGCCGCCGGCCCCGTTTTTCGCCCCGCCCCGACCGGGCCGAAAAACGACCGGATCGTGCTATCGTAAGGAGTTTGGGATGGGTCGGCTGGCGCCTGTTTGGCGGGCCGTGACCCCCAGGTAAGTCTTCGAAGGAACCTACGACGTGGCCAATCACGAATCCGCCGAAAAGGCGTACCGCCAGAGCCTGGTCAACCGCGACCGCAACCGTCAGTACCGCTCGCGCCTGCGCACCGCCCTGAAGAACGTGCGGGCCGCGCTCTCCGCCGGGAAGACCGCCGAGGTCAAGACGTCGCTCGGCGAGACCGTGTCGCTCATCGACAAGATGGCCGGCAAGGGCATCATCCACCGCAACGCCGCCGGCCGCTACAAGTCGCGGCTCATGACCAGGCTCGGCGCGTAGCGCCACTGGGGCCCGGGGCGGCGCCTCGGCCGCCCGACCGCCCGCACAGCTCGACCGCCAGCCGCTCGAGCAGGATGCGGGGCTCCCCTCCCGACGACTTCATCGCCAGATCCGTCCGGAACACCGCGTCGACCGCGGCCCGGACGCGGTCGGGCGATCCCATCTGCGGCAGCTTGTTCCGCACCCACCAGCCGATCTGGCCGAGCGTCATGTAAGGCGCCTCGCCGGCGTCGCTCACGATCCGGATCTGGCGCAGCGCCTCGCGCGCGTCGCCGCGCTCGACGGCGTTGACGACGCCCCAGGCGTTGAGCAGCGCCGTGCCGCTGACGACCGCCTCGACGTCATCCAGTGTCACCGTCTTGCGGCCGTGGCAATAGAGGATCAGGCGCTCGACGTCGCCGCGCAGGATGGCGATATCGGTCCCCGCGTGCGCCAGCAGCGGCTCGAGCGCGTGGCGATCGATGGTCATGCCGGCACGCTTGAACAGCCCGGCGGCAAGCCGTCCCGCCCGGCCCAGGACCTCGCCGGCGTTGCCCCGCTCCTCCTTCTGGGTCTTGAGCCCCCAGCACTCGACGATGACCGCGCGCTTCAGCAGCGCCTTGACCAGGCGGAAGGTACGATTGACATCGGCGGCGATGAAGACGACCGTCGACGCCGGCTCGGGCCGCTCCAGGTAGGCCTCGAGCACGTCGCCTCCGCCGCCGGCATCATCGTCGTCGGCTGGCGCGTCGTCAGTCCCTTTGCGCTTGCCGCTGAACCACTTCTCCGCCCGCGTCACGACCACCACCCGCCGATCGCCGAGGAACGGCAGCGTCCGCGCCGAGTTGACGATCACGCCGGGATCGGTGTCGAGCGCCGAGTAGCGCTCGAAGGCAAAGGCCTGGATGTCCTCCGCCACGGCGGCCTGGAAGGCGACGGCGATGTCGTGCTTGGCGCCCTCGTCGTCGCCGACGACGAGATAGACCGGCTGCAGGTCGCCGGCCGCGAGCTGGGCCTGGAGCGCGTCCTGGGTGAGCGCGGCCATCAGAACGCTTCGAGGACGGCGGTCACGACGGTCTTGGCGAAATCGGTCGCCAGGCGCTCGAGCGCGTTCGAGTTCTGGCCGAGGAACGACTGCGCGTCGGCCGATTGCACGTTGGTGACCTCGTACTCTTCCTTGAAGGTCTGGGCCGCGTTCTCGTAGAGCACCTTGTCGTTGGCCACGTCGCGGAACTCGACTTTCACGACTACGGTGATCTCGTAGCGCGACGCCTGCTGGTTGTTGTCGAAGGCGGTCGGCCGGATCGAGATGCCGGTGATGTCGCCCTTGAGCACCGCGTCGGTGCCGATGTCGTCGGACACGACCTTGTAGCGGCCGCGGCCGATGAACTCGAGGCGGACGCGCTGGGTCAGCGTCTGCTCGACGTCGAAGACCGTGGTCGCGTTGGTGAAGAGCGGCACGCCGATCGTCTTGATGTGCGCCGGCAGAGCCGAGCCGCGGCCGGCGAGCGAGTAGCCGCAGCCGGCGAGCGGCGCCAGCACGAGCGGCACGAGGACGAGCGCGAGCAGGCGGCGGCGCATGGTGTCGTTCATTTGACCACGATGCTGACCAGACGGCCTTTGGCGACGACGACTTTGACGATCGTCTTACCGGCGATGTGGCCCTGGACCGCCGGATCGGCCAGCGCCGCCGCCTCGAGCGACGCCTCGTCGATGCCGGCCGGCACGGACACGCGGCCGCGCACCTTGCCATTCACCTGGACCGGCACGACGATCGCCTCCTCCGCGGCCACCGCGGCGTCGGCCGCCGGCCAGCCGGCCGCGACCACGCCGTCGCCGTGGCCGAGCAGCTCCCACAGCTCTTCGGCCATGTGCGGCGCGAACGGCGAGAGCATCAGCACCAGCGCCTCGACCGTCTCGGCCAGCACGGCCCGCGTCGCCGGCCCGGCCTCGATGCCCGATAGCCGGCCCTGCCTGGTCAGGCCGATCTTGTCGGTGAAGGCGTAGAGCTCGTTGACCAGCTCCATCAGCGCGGCGACGGCCGTGTTGAGGTGCGCGCGCGGGTAGAGATCGCCCGAGACCCGCTCGATGGTCTGGTGCGTCTTGCGGCGCAGCGCCCGATGCGCGTCGTCGAAATCGAGGCCGGTGAAGTCCCCGCCTTCGCGCTGATCGCGCTTCGGCGTGGCAGGCGCCCCAAGCCCGGCCACCATCGGGGCCAGCGGCTCCACGGCCCGCCAGACACGAGCCAAGAAACGCCAGCTGCCCTCGAGGCCGGAGTCGCTCCACTCGACCTCCTTTTCCGGCGGCGCTACGAACATCACGTAGAGGCGCAGCGCGTCGGCGCCGTACTTCTCGATCATGTCGTCGGGGTCGACCACGTTCCCCTTCGACTTCGACATCACGTTGCCGTCCTTGAGCACCATGCCCTGCGTGAGCAGGCGCGTGAACGGCTCGTCGTGGTCGACCATGCCCAGATCACGGAACACGCGGCAGAAGAAGCGCGAGTAGATCAGGTGCAGGATCGCGTGCTCGACGCCGCCGCTGTAGAAGTCGACCGGCCCCCAGTAACGGACCGAGGCCGGTGAGAACGGCAGCTCGGTGTTGCCGGGATCGCAGAAGCGGTAGAAGTACCACGACGAATCGACGAACGTGTCCATCGTGTCCGTCTCGCGACGGGCCGGCCCGCCGCAGCGCGGACACGGCACGTTCACCCAGTCGGCGATCTGTGCGAGCGGCGAGTCGCCCTGGCCGGTGAACTGCTCCACCTTCGGGAGCTCGATCGGGAGCTGCTCGTCGGGAACGGGCACGATGCCGTCGACCGGACAGTGCACGACCGGGATCGGCGTGCCCCAGTAGCGCTGCCGCGAGATGCCCCAGTCCTTGAGCCGATACTGCGTCGATCGCCGGCCGATGCCGTTCGCCTCGGCGTGATCGGCCATCTTCCGCCAGGCCTCGTCACTCGGCAGGCCGGAGAACGGGCCGGAATTGACCGAGCGGCCGTAGCCCGCCCACGCCTCGGTCATCGTCGCCGGATCGACGGCAGCGGCGTCGATCGTCTCGCCGTCATTGGGCGCGACCACCGCGCGGATCGGCAGCCCGTACTTCTTGGCGAACTCGAAGTCGCGCTGGTCGCCGAACGGCACCGCCATGATCGCGCCGGTGCCGTAGTCGGCGAGCACGAAGTTGGCGACCCAGATCGGCACGCGCTCGCCGGTGAAGGGGTTGATGGCGACGCGCCCGGTGTCGACGCCTTCCTTGTCGACTTCCCCGGACATACGCGCCAGGCGATCCTGGGCGCGGAATTTCGCGACCGCCTCACGCTTCAGGGCCTGTTCCGGGCCGGCGAGATACGGGTCGACGAGCGGATGCTCGGGCGCGAGCAGCACGAACGTCGCACCGTAGATCGTGTCGATGCGCGTGGTGAAGATCTCGAGGCCGGTCGTGCCCCCCACCGGATCGACGAGCGGGAACGACGCCTGGACGCCGGTCGACCGGCCGATCCAGTTCTGCTGCATCGTGAGCACCTTCTCCGGCCAGGCGGAGAGGCCCGCCGCGCCGTCCAGGAGCTCGTCGGCGTACTGCGTGATGCGGAGGAACCACTGCTCGAGGTCGCGCGTCACGACTGCCGTGCCGCAGCGCCAGCAGGCGCCATCGATGACCTGCTCGTTGGCGAGCACGGTGAGATCGGTCGGGCACCAGTTGACCGCCGACCGCCGCCGGTAGGCGATGCCCTTCTCGAGCATGCGGAGGAAGAGCCACTGGTTCCACCGGTAGTAGTCGGGCAAGCAGGTGGCGAGCTCGCGGCCCCACGCGTAGCTGATGCCGAGGCGCTGCAGCTGCCCCTTCATGTGCGCGATGTTGGCGAGGGTCCACGTCTCGGGGTGAACCTTGTTCTTGATCGCCGCATTCTCGGCCGGCAGGCCGAAGGCGTCCCAGCCGAACGGGTGGAGGACGTTGAAGCCCTGCATCCGCTTCAGCCGGGCGACGATGTCGCCGATCATGTAGTTGCGGACGTGGCCGACGTGCGCGTGCCCGGAGGGGTACGCGAACATCTCGAGGCAGTAGAACTTCGGCCGCGACCGATCGACCTCGACCTCGAAGGCGCCGGAGCTGGTCCAGCGCGCCTGCCACTTCTGTTCGATGGATTGGGGCGTGTAGTCGGCCAAGGGTCTGAGAGGTCCGGGGTTCTGGGCGTTGGAGCCGGCGGCCGCGTCCGCCGCGCAAACGACAATTATAGCGGCCAGAAGGGCTGCTGGACGGCTCGGACCGCGTCCACTGCCTCGCGGCCGCGGATGCCGGGACCGCTGGCGCGCGACGCCATCGCGGCGGGCCCGTCCGGCGTCGCCGGAGAGGCGAGCACCTCGACCGTCGCGTCGAGGCACGCGCCCAGGGCCGGCAGGTCGTAGCCCCCCTCGGTCACGACCACCAGGCGGCCCGCCGACGTCCCGTCCGCCGTGGCCCGCAGCATCGCCAGCATCGCGCGGTACCCGTCGGTCGTCACCTGCATCTGGGCCAGCGGATCCTGGACGTGGGCGTCGTAGCCGACTGACAGGATGGTGAGGTCGGCGGCGAACGCCGTCAGGACCGGCACGACGATCTGCCCCAATGCGTGGGCGTAGTCGTCGTCGCCCGCTCCCGGCTCGATCGGCACGTTCACCGTGCGGCCGCGGCCCGCGCCGTGCCCGACCTCGCTCGCCGCGCCGGTGCCCGGGTAGCACGGGTACTGGTGCGTCGAGACGTAGAGGACGTCGGGATCGTCCTCGAAGATCGCCTGGGTGCCGTTGCCGTGGTGCACGTCGATGTCGACGACGGCGACCCGCCGCGCCCCCTGGGCCCGCCCGTAGGCGGCCGCCACCGCGACGTTGTTGAACAGGCAGAAGCCCATCGCCCGATCGCGCTCGGCGTGATGGCCGGGCGGCCGCACCAGCACCAGCGCCGGCCCGTCCCCGGCCATCGCGTGGTCGACGCCGACCAGCGCCGCGCCAGCGGCCAGGCGGGCCAGGTCGTACGACTCCGGCGACGTGAAGGTGTCGGGATCGAGCATGGCGGCGCGGCCAGCCGTCCCGGCGATGCGGTCGATGTGATCGCGATCGTGGACCGCCGCCAACTCGTCGAGCGTCGCCGGACGCGGCGCCCGCACCTCCCCGCCACCCGCCCGCCACGCCGTGGCGACGGCGTCGAACACGTGCGCCCGCTCGGGCCGCTCGGGATGCCCGGGGGGCGTAAGATGGCGCTCGAAGGCGTCCGACGAAACCAGCACCAGCGGCATCCGTGGCATTGTACCGTCGCGGGAACGAGCCGAACGCCGAGCCGAAGGCGGAGGTGTCGGCCGGTTGCGGGGGAACGGCGAATCGGCCGGCTGGCCGGCCGATCGGCGTCGCCTTGAAACAAACCGCCTGCAGCTCACGTCTGGAGGCAGCATGACCACCCAATCGACCGTCGGTCCCCGGCCTCGGAAGCCGCTGCGGCTCTGGCCCGGGGTCGCCCTGGGCATCCTGATCCTGGCCTTCCGCTACGTCGTGCCGGAGATCGGCCACCGGCTGCTCGAACCCGACACCGCCCTGACGGTCGCGCTCTTCGCGTTCCTGGGCTCCATCGTGGCCGGCATGCTGATCCTCCTGTGGTGGCTGCTGTTCAGCCGGGCGGCGTGGGTCGATCGGCTCCTCGCCCTCGGCCTGGTGGCCGTCGGGTTCCTGGCCGGTCCGCTCCTGCAGGACCGATCGATCACGACCGGCGCCATGGGGATGCTCTACCCGATCCTCGTCATCCCGATCGTCGCCCTCGCCTTCGTCGCGTGGGCTGTCCTGACGCGGCGCCTCTCCGTCGGCCTGCGGCGCGCGACGATGGCCGCGGCGATCCTGCTGGCCTTCGCGTCGGTCGGCCTGATCCGCACCGGTGGATTCACCGCCGGCATGAAGCACGACTTCGCCTGGCGCTGGACCACGACGCCGGAAGAGCGCCTGCTGGCGGCCGAGCCCGAACCGGTCGCCGCCCCACCTGTCGCGCCGACGGCGACACCAGCCGCATCCCCGGCCCCGGCCCCGACAACGTCGACGCCGACGGCCGGTGCGCCCGCCGCGACGTCCGCACCGGCTGCCCCCATCCCGGCCCCTGCCGCGGTCGCGATGCCGCGGCCCGAGTGGCCCGGCTTCCGCGGGCCTGAACGCGACGGCGTCGTCACCGGCACACGCATCGCCACCGACTGGGCCACCACGCCTCCGATCGCCATCTGGAAACGCGCCGTGGGGCCCGGCTGGTCGTCGTTCGCGGTGGCCGGCGATCGCCTCTATACGCAGGAGCAGCGGGGTGAGGACGAACTCGTCGCGTGCTACTCGTCGTCGACCGGCGCGCCGATCTGGCAGCATCGTGATCGCGCGCGCTTCTGGGAGTCGAACGGCGGCGCCGGTCCGCGCGGCACGCCGCTCATCCACCAGGGCCGGGTCTACGCGCTCGGAGCGACCGGCATCGTCAACGCCCTCGACGCCGGAACCGGCGCCGTCGTGTGGACCCGCAACGCCGCCAGCGACACCGGGGCCAAGACCCCGATGTGGGGCTTCTCGGGGTCGCCCATCGTGGTCGACGACCTGCTCATCGTGCCGACCTCCGGGGCGCTCTCGGCCTACGACCTCGCCACGGGCGCGCCGCGTTGGAAGGCCGCGTCGAAGGACCAGGGCTACACGTCCCCGCAACTCGTGCACATCGACGGCGTCCGGCAGGTGCTGTTCGTGAACAGCGCCGGCGTCTCCGGCCTGTCGCCCACCGACGGCAAGGTCCTCTGGTCGAGCGCGTGGGAGGGCTACCCGATCGTGCAGCCGCAGGTGGTGGCCGGCGGCGGCGTGCTCTTCGCGGTCCAGGAAGGCCAAGGGCTGCGTCGCATCGCCGTGAGCCGCCGCGACGGCGCGTGGACCGCGTCGGAAACATGGACGTCGAGGGGCCTGAAGCCGTACTTCAACGACTTCGTCGTCCACAAGGGCCACGCCTACGGCTTCGACAGCAACATTCTGTCGTGCATCGATCTCGCCGATGGCGCCCGGAAGTGGAAGGGCGGCCGCTACGGCAACGGACAGTTGGTGCTGCTCGCGGATCAGGACGCCATGCTCGTGCTCGGCGAGGAGGGGGAGATCGCCCTGGTGAAGGCCACGCCCGACGGCTTCTCGGAGCTGGCGAAGATGCCGGGCCTCGACGGCAAGACGTGGAACCACCCGGTGGTCGTCGGCGACCGGCTGCTCGTGCGCAACGGCGAGGAGATGGCGGCGTTCCGCCTGCCGCTCACGGCCGGCTCGTCCTCACCGGTACAATGACTAGAACCGATCTCATAAACCCGGCGAAGCACCGAGGGCGGCGAGGCGCCCGCCTCGCCAGGCGCGAGGAGGGAGAATATTGGGTATATTCGACCGACGAGCAACGCCGCGAGGCGGGATGCATCGCCGGCCGAATGCCGGCGGGTTTATGAGATAGGTTCTAGATGGCTGTGACGTTGACCGCCCGGGAACGCGCCCATCTCAAGGGCCGGGCCCACGCTCTCGAACCCTTCGTCCAGACGGGAAATGCCGGCGTGACGGATGCGGTGGTTACCGAAGTCGATCGCGCGCTCACCGCGCACGAGCTGCTCAAGGTGCGCATCGGCACGGCCGATCGTGAGGCGCGCGTGGCGATCGGCGACGAGCTGTGCACGCGCACCGGCGCCGTGGCGGTGCACCGGGTCGGCAAGGTCCTGATCCTCTGGCGCCCTCGCCCGCTGGATGTCGCCCCGGAAGCCTAGCGTGGACCGGTCGTGCGGGGGACGGCCAGCTTGCTCAACTCCCGCAGCCAGAGGACCGTGCTGGCGACGGCTGCGCACGTCAGCCAGTCCAACCCGCTGAGCGACGTCGTACCGAATGCCTGCTGCAGGCCCGGCACGCGGGTGACGGCGACCTGCAGGAGCAGCGAGCCGCCGATCGCGGCCCAGAGCCATCGATTGGTGAAGAGCCCGGCGAACGCGCTGCGCTGATCGGATCGCGCGTTGAAGACGTTGAAGAGCTGAAAGAGCATCAGCGTGGTGAACGCCCGCGTCTGCGCGTAGCGCAGATCGCCGGTCCCCTCGACGAAGCCGCCCGGCAACGACGCGTCGAGGACGAACAAGGTTCCCGCCGCCATGATCACGCCCACGAAGACGATGCCGCGCCACATGCGCGGGGTGAGCACCCCCTCGCCCCGAGGCCGCGGCGGCTGCTCCATCAGCGCCGCGTCCGCCGGATCGACACCGAGCGCGAGAGCGGGCGCACCGTCGGTCACCAGGTTGATCCACAGGATCTGCGTGGCGAGCAGCGGCAGCACGACGCCGTCCGCCGCGCCGTGCAGGCCCAGACGTCCGGCGAAGAGCACGCCGAAGAACATCGTCAGCACCTCGCCGATGTTCGACGACAGCAGGTAGCGCAGGAACTTGCGGATGTTGGCGAAGATGGCGCGGCCCTCTTCGACGGCGGCGACGATCGACGCGAAGTTGTCATCGGCGAGGATGATGTCGGCGACCTCCTTCGAGACGTCGGTTCCGGTCACGCCCATGGCGATGCCGATGTCCGCCTTCTTGAGGGCCGGGGCGTCGTTCACCCCGTCGCCGGTCATCGCCACCACGGCGCCGGCGCGACGCAGGGCGTCGACGATGCGCACCTTGTGCTCCGGATTGACCCGCGCGAAGACCGACACGGTCGCCACCGTCCGCGTCGCCTCGTCGGCGGTGAGGCGCTCGAGCTCGGCGCCGGTCACGACCCGATCGTCGTCCGAGATGCCGAGCTCCTTCGCAATCACCGCAGCGGTACGCGGATGGTCGCCGGTGATCATCAGCGGGCGGATCCCGGCCAGCCTGGCCTTGGTGACGGCCGCGCGCGCCTCCGGTCGCGGCGGATCGATCATGCCGATCAGGCCGGCGAAGGCCAGATCCCGCTCGACGCGCTCGTCGGGACGGGCCGCGTGGGCGGCAAAGGCCGCGTCGTCCAGCCACAAGGCTGCGACCCCGAGCGTGCGGAGGGCTTCACCGGCGAGCCCATCGTTGGTGCCCAGGATCTCGGCCCGTCGCGCATCGGTCAGCGGCCGGCGGCCCTCGCCGAGCACCTCGAAAGCGCACCGCGTGAGCAGCACGTCCGGGGCGCCCTTGGTGAACACGATGCCGGCGTGCTCCGGTCCGGTGTCGCGATGGATCGTGCTCATCAGTTTGCGCTCGGAGGAGAACGGCACTTCGCCGACGCGCGGCAGCCGCTCGTCGAGCGCGGCCGAGCTGAGCCCGCACCGGCGGGCGGCGACCAGCAGCGCCCCCTCGGTGGGATCGCCCTGAACGGTCCAGCGTCCGTCGCGCTCCTCGATGGTGGCGTTGTTGGCGCGGTCGGCGACCGCGAGCGCGCGCTCGAGCTCGGCGCGCAACACGCCGTCGATCGCGCCGCCGCCCTCGCGATCCACGGTCCCCTGTGGCTCGTAGCCGGAGCCGCCAACGGCGACGCGCCCGCTCGCCGTCACGACGACCCGCACGGTCATCTCGTTCTTCGTCAGCGTCCCGGTCTTGTCGGAGGCGATCACGGTGGCGGAGCCGAGCGTCTCCACCGCCGCCAGGTGGCGGACGATGGCGTTCCGGCGGGCCATGCGCTGGACGCCCAGTGACAACACGGCGGTCACGATGGCCGGCAGGCCCTCGGGCACCGCCGCCACGGCCAGCGCCACGCCGAGCAGCAGCACGTCGAAGAGCGCAGCAGCACCGCGAACGTCCTCGACCAGCACGATCGTCGCGATCATGACGACGGCAATGGCCACGACGACGATCCCGAGCACGCGCCCCGTGCGATCGAGCTCGCGCTGCAGCGGGGTCGGCTCCTCGATCGTCTCCTCGAGCAGACCCGCGATGCGGCCCATCTCGGTGCGCATCCCGATGGCGGTGACGATCGCCGTGCCATGTCCGTAGGTCACGGCAGTGCCGCTGAAGACCATGTTGCGGCGGTCGCCCAGCGGCACGTCGTCGGGGATCGCCGCGACCTCCTTGGTCACCGGCACGCTCTCGCCGGTGAGCGCGGCTTCCGCGATCTGGAGGCCCGGCGCCTCGATCAGCCGCGCGTCGGCGGGGATGGTGTCGCCCTCCTCGACGAGGAGGCGGTCACCAGCGACGAGCTCGGTCGCCGGCACCTTGCGGCGCTGGCCGTCGCGGACCACGGTGGCGCTGGCCGCCGACATCGCGCGCAGCGCGGCCACCGCGGCCTCGGCCCGCGCTTCCTGGACATAGCCCATGACCGCGTTGAGGAGGACGACCGCGCCGATCGCCATCGCCTCGTACGGCAAGGCGGCGTCTGATTCGATCACCCACAAGCCCGCCGAGATGGCGGTCGCGACGAGCAGCAGGATGACGAGGACGTCCTGGAACTGTTCGAGGAAGCGGCGCCAGGCCGGAACCGGCGGCGCGGACGCGAGCTCGTTGCGTCCGTCGCGCTCGAGTCGGACGCGCGCGTCGGCCTCGGTCAGGCCGCCGGCGTCGCGGGAATCGAGGACGGCGAACAGCTCGTCGAGCGGCAGGCGATACGCGACCGGGCCGGGCACTGGGGTGGTCACTAGTGCCGTCCGGAGAGGACGCGCGCCCGGCCTTCGAGCACGACCAGACGGGATTCGAGATCGCGGCACGCGGCGTCGCGGCCGGCCTCGTCGGCCGCCGTGGTCACCACGTAGGGCTCCCCGATCGCGATGCCGACCGTCGCGCCGGGCTTTGGCACCATGGTGCGGTCCCAGCTGTTCGCCGTCCACGCCGACGACGCCTCGATGTGGAACGGTACGATTGGGTGCCCCGTCACCTGCGACAGGAATACCGCGCCTGGCTGCGCGACGCGGGCCGGGCCGCGCGGGCCGTCGAGGGTGAAGGCGGCGCCCTTGCCGGCCGCCATCAGCCGTCGCAGCTCGACCAGTGCGCGCGCCCCGCCGCGCGACGACGATCCCCGCGCGCTGCCGTAGCCGAAGCGGCGGATCACCGCGGTGATCCACTCACCGTCGAAGTTGGCGCTGGTGACGGCGACGAGGCCGCGATCGCGGAAGTAGAGCGTGCCCGGCAGGATGCGGCCGTGCCAGCAGGCCACGATCGGCGGATGCCCGGAGCGGGCCACGGCGTCCATGTGCTCGGCCCCGTCGGCGTGCCAGCGATAGGTCGCGCCGAGGGCACGGAGCACCGGCGTGACGAGGAGCGGGATGGCCCGCGCCTGCAGCCGGCGGCTCCGCGAGGCGCGCCAGTCGGTCGGAGGTTCGGCCGTCGCGGTCACGAGGCCGGCCCGCTGAGCGCCTCCGGCGGCGGTGTGGCACCGCCGTCGGGCGGCGGCGCGGCGGCAGTCCGGACGCCCGGCAGGCGATCCGCGACGTAGGACATCAGGTCGGTCATCACCATCGGCTTGGTGGCGGCGGCCGCACCGGGGATCGACGTGCCGGCGCCCGCCTTGTCGGCACTGGCCTGGGCGCCCTTCAGCATGATCGAGCAGAACGGGCAGGCCATCACCACGGTGTCGGCGCCGGTGGCAGCGAGCTGCTGGTAGCGCGCATCGCTGATCCGCTGCCCCGCCTCGTGCTCTTCGAACAGCAGGCCGCCGCCGGCGCCGCAGCAGAACGGGTTCTCCTTCGTCCGCTCGGGCTCGGCGACGGTCGCGCCGGCCCTGGCGAGCAGCGCGCGCGGCTCGTCAACGGTCTTCGCGTAGCGCCCGAGATAGCACGGATCGTGGTAGGTGACGGAGCCCTGCGTCGGAACACCGGGGATCGGGGTGACGCCGCGAGTCAGCTCCTCGACGAACACCGCCGAGTGGATCACCTCGGCGTCGAAACCGAACTCGCGGTAGTCGTGGCCGAGCGTCTTCAGGCAGTGCGGGCAGGACGTGATCACCTTCTTCACGCCGGCGCCGTTCAGCTCGTCGACGTTCGAGGTCGCCAGCTCCTGGAACAAGTACTCGTTGCCGGTGCGCTTGGCCACGTCGCCGTTGCACTTCTCCTTGGCCAGCACGCCGAAGCGCACGCCCTTGGCCCGCAGGATGTCGAACAGCGCCCGCAGCGACTTCTGGAAGTCGGCCTCGAAGGCGCCGGCGCAACCAAGCCAGACGACGTAGTCGTGGCGCGCCGGATCGAACGTCTCGACGCCGGCCGTGGCGAGGAACTTCTGCCGCTGCTCCGAGAGCAGGCCCCAGATGTTGCCGCGCCGTTCGAGGTGGTTGTAAACCGGCACCAGCTGCGCCGGCGCCTCGCCGTTCGAGACCAGGCCGCGCCGCGCGTTGACGATCAACGGCAGGTGCTCGACGCCGACCGGGCACTCGTTCTGGCAGGCCCCGCAGGTCGTGCATTGCCACAGCGCGCCTTCGTCGTAGAGGTCCTTCAGCGGCAGATCCAGCGTGCCCGCCAGCAGCGCCTCCTCGTTCTGGAGGATCAGCTTCTTCGGGTTGAGGACCTTGCCGGTGGCAAACGCCGGACAGTTCTCCTGGCAGCGGCCGCACTCGACGCAGGTGAGCGCGTCGAGCACCTGCTTCTTCTCGAGCTGCCCCACCGTCTCGAGGCCGGTCTGCTCCTTCTCGAAATCGAGCTTGGGCACGGTGCCGAGGATCGGCGCGCGCAGGAACACCGTGGCCGGCGACAGCAGCAGGTGCAGGTGCTTGGAATCGGGGATGAGCACCGTGAAGGCCAGGATGACCAGCATGTGCGCCCACCAGTTCACGCGCTCGAGCGGCACGCCGGCGAGCTGCCGGCCCGCGTGCGCCTCGACCGCGTCCACCAGGAACGTGACCATCAGCACGGCGATGAAGACGCTGATGAGGAGCGACTCCTTGGAGACGCTGGCCCCGAGCGCGGCGGGCCGCAGCACACCGCGGCGGATCGCCAGGAGCACGATGCCGGCGAGCACCGCCACGCTGAAGGGCATGAGCACGGTGCGGTAGACGTGGAAGGCGGCGGTGCCGGTGAGATCGACGAGGCCGAGCCCGCGCAGCCCTTCGACCAGCGTGTAGCCGCCGAACGCGCAGAAGCCCCAGAAGACGCCGAGGTGCGCGAGGCCGACGACGGGCCGGGCCTTGATGGTGCGGCTCTGGAAGACGATCTCGCTGACGAAGGTGGCGACGCGGGAGCCCAGACCGGTCGTGTCGAAGCCGCCGGGGGCGCGGGCGATGAGGCGGTAGCGCACGAGCATCTGCCGCGCGAAGAACGCGATCGCGGCGACGACGAGCAGGCGGAAGAGCCAGACCTCCATGGTCGTCTCCCCTGCCGCTACGCCTTCTTCAACTCCGCGATCATCGCCGGGACGATCTCGAAGAGATCCCCGACGATGCCGTAGTCCGCGATCTCGAAGATCGGCGCGTCGGGATCCTTGTTGATCGCGACGATGGTCCGGGCGCCCTTCATGCCGACGACGTGCTGGATCGCGCCGGAGATGCCGAGCGCGAGATAGAGCTTCGGCGCGACGGTCTGGCCCGAGCTGCCGACCTGTCGATCGGTCGGCAGCCAGCCGGCATCGATGATCGGTCGCGAGGCGGCGAGCTCCGCGCCGAGCGCGGCCGCCAGATCCTTGGCGAGCTGGATGTGCTCCTCGCCCTTGATGCCGCGGCCGACCGAGACGATGCGCGCCGCCTGCGTCAGATCGACCGCCTGCTTGGCCTCGCGGAACGGCGGCTCCGGCTGCTGGCGCACCGCGTCCGCCGGGATGTCGATGGCGACCGGCGTGATCGGGGCCGGCGCCGCGCCGCGGGCGGCGGCGTCCGCTCGGAAGGCGCCAATTTGCAGGGTGACGAAGTGCGGAGTCGGACCGGCGGGCGCCACGTCGGCGACGAGCTTGGCCTGGAACATCGGACGGGTGAACACCGGCGGCGTGCCGGGCGTCACGCCGACGCAGTCCGTGATGAGCGCGCGATCGAGGCGGGCGGCGACCCGCGGCATGACGTCACGCGCCTGGTAGGTGTGCGCCGCGACGACGACATCGGGAGCCTGCGCCGTCACCAGCGCCGCCAGACCGTGTGCGTAGGCGTCGGCCGTGTAGCTCGCGAGCGCGGCGTGATCGACGGCGAGCACCGTGTCGACCTGCGCGGCCGCCATCTCGTCGAGCGCCGCGGTGGCACCGCTGCCGAGAACGGCGACGCGAATCGGGCCGCCCAGCGCCTGTGCGGCGGCCACCGCTTCCCACGAGGCGCGGTTGAGCACGCCGTCGCGCTGTTCGGCGATGACGAGGATCATCGGCCGCCCTCGAGCGCCCGCGCGTCTTCGCGCAGGGCGCGAAGCAGCTCGCGCGCGGCCTCGGGAGCCGTTCCCGTGATCAGCCGCGTCTGCTTCTGTTTGGCGGGGATCGCGAGCGAGCGGATCTCGACCAGCGGCGTCAGGCCGGCCGGGGCCTCGACGACGCGGATCTCCTTCTTCTTCGCCGCCATGATCCCCTTGAGGGTGGCGTAGCGGAGCTGGTTGATGCCGCTCTGGATGGTGAGGAGCGCCGGCAGCGGCATCGTCACCCACTGGAACCAGCCGCCCTCGAGCTCGCGGCGGACGCGCAGCCCGTCGCCCGTGACCTGCACTTCCATGACGATGGTGGCGTGCGACAGGCCCAGCGCCTCGGCCAGGATCACGCCGACCTGGGCGAAGCCCTGATCGTCGGACTGGAGACCGGTCAGCACGAGGTCGGGCTTCTCGTCCCGCAGCGCCGCGGCCAGCGTCTTGCCGACCACCGACGCGTCGGCGCGGGCCAGCGTGTCGCCGTTGACGTGGATGGCGCGATCGGCGCCGCGGGCCAGAGCCTCGCGCAGCGCCTGGGTCACCCGGGCCGGCCCCGCGGAGACAGCGATCACTTCGCTGGCACCGGCGCCACCCTGCTTCTCCTTGAGTCGCAGCGCTTCCTCGAGGGCGTAGGCGTCGGGCTCGTTCAGCTCGAAGCTGGCGTCCCGATCGCGGATCCACGTCCGCGACTCGTCGACGCGCACGGCGGCGTCACGGGTCACGACGTGCTTGAGACAGACGGCGATCTTCATGCGCCGTTACGACTCGAACTTCTTGAAGACGAGCGCGGCGTTGGTGCCGCCGAACCCGAACGAGTTCGAGAGCGCGTAGGTGACCTCGGCCCGGCGGAGGACCTTGGGCACGTAGTCGAGGTCGCAGCCCTCGTCGGGATTGTCGAGGTTGGCGGTCGGCGGCAGCGTCTGATGGTGGATGGCGAGCGCCGAGATACCGGCCTCGAGCCCGCCGGCCGCGCCGAGGAGATGCCCGGTCATCGACTTGGTCGACGAGATCGCCACCTTGTAGGCGTGCTCGCCGAAGACCCGCTTGATCACGAGGGTCTCGATGCGATCGTTGTGCGGCGTCGACGTGCCGTGGGCGTTGATGTACTGGATGTCGCTCGGGGCGATGCCGGCCGAGGCAATCGCCGCCTGCATCACCCGAAAGCCACCGTCGCCGTCTTCCGACGGCGCCGTGAGGTGGTAGGCGTCGCCCGACATGCCGTAGCCGACGAGCTCGGCGAAGATGCGGGCGCCGCGCGCCTCGGCGTGCTCCAGCGACTCGAGGATGAGGACGCCGGCGCCTTCCCCGATGATGAACCCGTCGCGATCCTTGTCGAACGGCCGGCAGGCGCGTTCGGGCGCGTCGTTGCGGGTCGAGAGCGCGCGCATCGCCGCGAAGCCGCCGAGCCCCATGGGAGTGATCGCGGCTTCGGAGCCGCCGGCGATCATGGCGTCCGCGGCGCCGCGCTTGATCAGCTCGGCGGCGTCGCCGATGGCGTGCGCCGACGCCGAGCAGGCCGTGCACGTGGCCGAGTTCGGCCCCTTGGCGCCGAACCGGATCGAGACCTGCCCCGCGGCGAGGTTGATGATTGCCGAAGGGATGAAGAACGGCGAGATGCGGCGCGGCCCACCCTCGAGATACGCCCGATGCTCGCGCTCGATGGTGCCGAAGCCGCCGATCCCGGAGCCGATGAGGACGCCGATCCGCGGCGCGATCGCCGGCGTGATGGTCAGCGCGGCGCTCTTCATCGCGAAGTCGGACGCGGCGAGCGCGTACTGGATGAAGGTGTCGATCTTCTTGACGTCCTTCTTGTCGACGAAGTCGAGCGGATCGAAGCCCTCGACCTCGCCCGCGATGTGGCAGGCGAAGGCCGAGACGTCGAAGCGCGTCACCCGTCGGATGCCGCTCCGCCCCGCGCACAGTCCCGCCCACGTCGCTTCGGTGCCGATCCCCAGCGACGACACCAATCCGATCCCGGTCACGACGACTCGCCTGCTCAAACCGCCTCCGTCCTCCGTGCGCCGGCCGCCGTGCCGGCCCGGCGCGACCGGCCCTGCCGGGCCGGGCTCACTTCTTGGTCTTGGCGTGCTGCTCGATGTAATCCACGGCTTCGCGCACGCGCGTGATCTTCTCGGCGTGCTCGTCCGGGATCTCGATGCCGAACTCTTCCTCGAAGGCCATGACGAGCTCCACCGTGTCGAGCGAGTCCGCCCCGAGATCGTCCACGAACGAGGCGTCCGGCGTCACTTCCTCCTCGTCGACTCCGAGCTGCTCCACGATGATGCTCTTGACCTTGTCTGCAACCGCCATCGAATCCTCCTAGCAGTACATGCCGCCGTTGACCGCCAGCACGTGCCCTGTAATATACGACGCCTTTTCCGAGGCCAGAAAACAGACCGCGTCGGCGATGTCCTCGGGAGAACCGAGGCGTCCGAGCGGGATGTTCTCGAGCCAAGCCTTCTGCACGGTCTCCGGGACCGCGCGAGTCATGTCCGTGTCGATGAAGCCCGGCGCGACCACGTTGGCCGTGATGTTCCGCGACGCGACCTCGCGCGCGAGCGATTTGGTGAAGCCAATCAGGCCGGCCTTCGAGGCCGCGTAGTTGGCCTGGCCGGCGTTGCCGGTCTGGCCGACCACCGAGCTGACATTGACGATGCGGCCGTAGCGCTGCCGGACCATCACTTTGATGGCCGCCTGCGAGCAGACGAATGCACCAGTCAGGTTGGTTTGCAGCACCACATCCCAGTCGTCGCGCTTCATCCGCAGCAGCAGCTGGTCGCGGGTGATGCCGGCGTTGTTGACCAGGATATCGACCTTGCCGAAGATCTCGACCGCTTCCTTGACCATGGCGTCGACGGCCGGGCCGTCGGCGACATCCAGGGAGCGGCCGATGGCCTTACCGCCGGCGGCGGCGATCGCGTCCGCGGTCGCCTGGGCCTGATCGCCGCGGGCAATCGCGACGACGGCGGCCCCGGAGCCGGCGAGGGCCAGCGCGACGGCCTTGCCGATGCCGCGCGATGCACCGGTCACGATGGCCACGCGGCCGCTGAAGTCGAGTTGCATGGAGGGGATGAAGGTGTCGGGCTCGCCAGTGTCAGGCGGTGACCCGCTCGTATCAGGCGGCAACCCGCTCGTATCAGGCGACAAAAAGTGGGGCCAGGGCATCGAGCCCGGCCGGATCGTCGAGGCTGGCCACCCGGGCGTCCCGGTCGATCTTGCGTACCAGCCCCGTCAGCACCGCGCCCGGACCCACTTCAACATACGTGCGGACGCCCTCGGATGCAAGGCGGCGCACCACGGCCTCCCAGCGCACCGGCCCGGAGACCTGCCGGACCAGGGCCTCGATCGCCGCGGCGCCGTCGCGCTTGGGCTCGGCGTCGATGTTGGCGACGACGGGCCGGCGCGGCGCCTCGACGGTGAGGGCCCGCAGCTCGGGCGCCAGCCGATCCTCGGCCGGCTTCATCAGCGCGCAGTGGAACGGCGCGCTCACCGGCAGGGGCACCACGCGCTTGGCGCCGGCCGCCTTCGCCAGGGCTCCGGCCCGCTGAACCGCGGCTGTCGTCCCGGCAATGACCACCTGGCCAGGGGCGTTGAGGTTGGCTGGCGAGACGATGTCCCCCTCAGCCGCCTCGGCGCACGCGGCGGCGACGGCATCGACGTCGAGGCCGAGGATGGCGGCCATGGCGCCGGCGCCAACCGGGACCGCCTCCTGCATGTAGCGACCGCGCGCGCGCACCGTGCGGACGGCGTCGGCGAAGCTGAACGTGCCGGCGGCGACGTGCGCGCTGTATTCGCCGAGGCTGTGTCCGGCATAGAAGTCCGGACGCCAGCCGCGCGCCTCGAGGACGCGGGCGATGGCGACGCTGACGGTCAGGATCGCCGGCTGGGTGTTCTCGGTCAGGGTGAGATCGGCTTCAGGGCCCTCGAAGCACAGCCGGCTGAGGGGAACCCCCGGGCCGCCGGAGCCTTGGCGAAGGAGGCCGAGCGCGGCGTCGGCCTCGGCGAAGGTGTCGCGGGCAATTGGATCGGCGGCGGCGAAGGCCTGGCCCATGCCGACGCGCTGCGAGCCCTGGCCGGGAAAGATGAAAGCAATCATGATGGAAGCGGACACGGTGTCAGCCGCGCCACGGCGTCGGCCAGACGTGGCACCAGCGACTCCGCAGCGAAGCGGCTGGCCAGGGCGATGCCGTTGCGCACGGCGCGCGCCGAGGAACGCCCGTGGCCGACAAGGCAGAGGCCGTTGACGCCGAGCAGCGGCGCGCCGCCGAACCCGGACGGGTCGACGCGCTGCGCGAACCGGCGAAACGCGGGCCGCGCCAGTCGCGCGCCGAGCCGCGTCGTCAACGACGCCGCCAGCTCCTCACGCAGCATCGCGCCGACCGCGCCGACCGCGCCCTCGCTGACCTTGAGGGCGATGTTGCCGGTGAAGCCGTCGCAGACGATGACGTCGGCGTCGCCGTCGAACAGGTTGTAGGCCTCGACGTTGCCAGTGAACGGCAGGCCGCTGGTCTCGAGCGCGCGGAAGGCGTCGCGGGTGAGCTGATCGCCCTTCAGCGCTTCCTCGCCGATCGACAGCAGGCCGACCCGCGGCGCCGATTTGCCGAGCGCGACCTGCGCGTAGGCGCAGCCCATCGCCGCGAACTGGCGCAGGTTGTCCGGCCGGCAGTCGACGGTGGCGCCGACGTCGAGCAGCACCGCCGGCCCGCGCGCGGTGGGGATCGTCACGGCCAGCGCCGGCCGATCCACGCCCGGCAGCATGCCGAGCCCGGCGACGGCGGCGACGATGGTGGCGCCGGTGTGCCCCGCGCTGAACAGTCCCGACACCTCGCCCGTGCGCACGCGCTCGACGGCGATGCGGATCGACGTGGCGCCCTTGCGCAGGGCGTCACGCGGGCGGTCGGCCATGCCGACGCGTTCGGGGGCATCCACGATGGTGAGGGACAAGCGGGCCCGATCGGGCTCGCGAGCGAGGCGGGGCTCGAGCTCGGCGAGCGGGCCGACCAGCTCGATGGCGAGCCCCAGCTCACGGGCGGCGAGGAGCGCGCCCTCGACGACCAGGGCCGGGGCCTCGTCGCCCCCCATGGCATCGACGGCCACGGGGCGCGGGCGAAGAGCACGCTCCGTCACGCTGACGATCGATCCGTCGAATGCAGCGGTACTCGCACGCCGGGCTGCGACTATTCTTCCTTGACCGCGCGGGCTTGCCGGCCGCGGTAGTAGCCGCAGGTCGGGCACACGATGTGGGGCGGCTTGAGCTCGCGGCACTGCGGGCAGGGGCCGAGCGTGATCGCCGTCAAGGCATCGTGCGTGCGGCGCTTGGCGGTGCGGGTCTTGGAATGGCGGCGTTTGGGATTCGGCATCGTTCGAGCTCCGGCTTTCGGTCAGGCTGACGTCTTCACTCTGTCTTGCGGGTCACGAGCGCCTTCAGCACCGAGAGCCGCGGGTCCACCCATTCGGACTGGCACTGGCAGGCCTCGACGTTGCGGTCCGCCCCGCACTGGGGACAGAGCCCCTGGCAGTCAGGGCGACAGAGCGGGCGCATGGGCAGCGCCAGGTAGAACTGTTCGCGGAGCATGTCGCCCAGGTCGAGCACGTGATCACGGTAGTACGCCGTGTTCAGGTCCTCCTCGTGGAGCTCCACTTCTTCTTCGCGATGTTTCGCGTCCTTGGCCGCGCCCTTCGCCGCGCCCTTGGGCGCGTCCTTGGTCGCGTCCTTGACAGCCTCCTTGGTCGCGTCCTTGACCGGCGTCACCACCGGCAGGCGCTCCGGGACGTAGGTCAGATCGACCGCCGTGTCCATCGGGAGCGGAAAGGGCGTCAGGCAGCGGCCGCAGGCCAGCTGCAGCATCGCGGAGGCCCGGCCACGCAGAAGGAAGCGGTCGCCGTACCGGCTCAGCGAGCCGAGGAACCGGACCGGGCCCATGACCGAGAACTCGTCGTCGGACGCCGTGCCGGTGCCCGAGTCGGGCCGTGCGCCGGCCCCGCCGGCGTGGCCCATCACCTGCTCCGGGCTGTAGGTCTTCTCGACTTGCAGCTCCGCCTCACCGATGGGACGCAGGTCGATCTGGGTGGGCAGCAGTGAGCTATGGGACACGTCAAAACCCCGGCAACAAACTGCCGATTGTAGCATCTGCCCGCGCTGGGACCAACGCCCCGCCCCAGGCTTTCGCTAAATCTACGCTCTGTATTCCACCCAGGGGGCCGGGATGAACAACCGCTCGAACAGGCGAACCGCGTAGCGGTCGGTCATGCCGGCGACGAAGTCGCGGGCGGCGGCGTCGAGGCCCTCGGCGTCGATTGTAGCGACATCCAGGAACTCGTGCGGGCGCTCGTGCACCTTCTCCCACAGCCCGCCGAGGATCCCCGACGCTTTCTTGAACTCGGCCGTCGCGATGTCGTTCTCGTACACGGCGGCGAACAGGAAGTCGCGCAAGGCCAGCATCGCGCCGAGGACGTCGTCGCTCATCCGGATCTCGCGGACGTCGGCAGCCAGCGTCTGGACGACGACGTCGGTGACCATGCGCCCGATCCGCTGCGACGAGCTCTCGCCGAGCACCGCGATCGGCCCGGCAGGCAGGCCCTCCGGACGGAGGATGCCGGCCCGCACCGCGTCGTCGATGTCGTGGTTCACGTAGGCGATGATGTCCGCGACGCGGGCGATCTGGCCCTCGACCGTCGCCGAGCGATGCTCCGGCGGCGAGCCGACCGGCAGGCCGTGCTTGCCCTTGGAGTGTTTGGAGATGCCGTTGCGGACCTCCCACGACAGGTTCAGCCCGGCCCGCCCTTCCCCTTCGAGGACGTCGACCACGCGCAGGCTCTGCTCGTAGTGGTTGAAGCCGCCCGGCACGAGCGCATCGAGGACGCGCTCGCCGGCGTGGCCGAACGGCGTGTGGCCGAGATCGTGGCCGAGCGCGATCGCCTCGGTCAGCTCCTCGTGCAGGCGCAGCAGCTTGGCGATGGTGCGCGCAATCTGGGACACCTCGAGGGTGTGGGTGAGGCGCGTCCGGTAGTGATCGCCGGCCGGCGAGAAGAACACCTGCGTCTTGTGCTTCAGCCGGCGGAACGCCTTGCAGTGCACGATGCGGTCGCGATCGCGCTGGAACGCCGGGCGCAGCGGATCCTCGGGCTCCGGCCGCGGCCGGCCCTGACTGTCGGCGCTCTTCATCGCCTGCGGCGCCAGTTCGGTCCGCTCGCGCGCTTCCAGCTGCTCCCGTAGCGTCATCCCCACAACTCCCGGCGAAAACTCGTCCCGTGCGCGAGCGGGGTCACGCCGAAGATCTCCGCCAGCGTCTGGCCGAGGTCGGCGAACGTGGCGCGGTCGCCGAGCGGGGCCGGGCGCGCCCCGGCCCCGAGCACCAGCAGCGGCACGTGCTCGCGCGAGTGATCGGTGCTGGGTGTCGTCGGATCGTTGCCGTGGTCGGCGGTGACGATCAGCAGGTCGTCGCGCTGCAGCAGCGGCAGCAGCTCGGCCAGGCGTGCGTCGAAGCGCTCCAGGTTGCGGGCATAGCCGGCGATGTCGTTGCGGTGGCCGTACTGCGTGTCGAAGTCGACGAGGTTGGCGAAGATCAGGCCGCGCTCGACGCGGCCGAGAAGCGCTTCGATGGCGTCCATCCCGTCGTCGTCGCTGGCCGTCGACTGGGTCGTCGATGTGCCGCGCCCGGCGAAGAGATCGTGGATCTTCCCCACCGCGTGCACCGGGACGCCCGCCGCGACGAGGCGATCGAGCAGCGTGTCGACCGGCGGTGTGGCGGCGAAATCGTGCCGGTTGGCGGTCCGCTTGAACGCCCCCGGCGGGCCGACGAACGGCCGCGCAATCACGCGGCCGACGCCGAGTCCTTCGACCACGAGCGCGTAGGCGGCGCGGCAGATCGCGTACTGCTCCTCGATCGGGATGACGTCCTCGTGCGCCAGGATCTGGAACACGCTGTCGGCCGAGGTGTAGACGATCGGCTCGCCCGTGCGCATGTGCTCGGCGCCGAAGCGATCCATGATCTCGGTGCCCGAGCCGACCACGTTGCCGATCGTGCGGCGGCCGATGCGCGCCTCGAACGCCTGCAGCAGGTCGGGCGGGAAGCCGTGCGGAAACGTCGGGAACGGGCGATCGAGCACCAGGCCCATCAGCTCCCAGTGGCCGGTCACCGAATCCTTGCCCGGCGACGCCTCGCGCATCCGGCCGTAGGCGGCCATCGGCGCGACCGGCGCGGTTGGCTGATCGCGCAGCGCGACCAGGCGCGTCAGGCCGAGCGCGGTCAGTGTCGGCAGCTGCAACCGGACGTGGGCCGAGATGTTGCCGAGGGTGTTGCTGCCCTGATCGCCGTAGGCCGCCGCGTCGGGCAGCTCCCCGATGCCGACGCTGTCGAGGACGATCAGGATGACGCGGCGCGGCCGCGCCTCGACGCCGAAGGTGGGCACTAACTGGCCTCGTGCGAGGCGTAGTAGCTGCCGATGCTGCGCGGTGAGCGGATGGTCGCGATGGCGTGCTTGAACACCAGGTGATCGACCCCGCCGTGATCGACGATCAGCGCGAAGCGATCGAAATTCTTGATCCGCCCCTCGACCGCCTGCCCGTCGAGGAGCTGGATCACGACGGTCAGCTTCTCGCGCCGGGCGTAGTTGAGGAAGACGTCCTGGATGTTGGGCGACCCGGCCGACTTCGATTCGCGGCCGCCCGACTCGCGCCGCGCCGGCGCCGCGCCGTGGCCGGACTGGCCGTGCCCCGACTGGTGGCCGCCATGCGACGCGCCGTGCCCGTAGTGCTGGCCGCCATGGCCCTGTGACGGCCGCTGCGACGCGACAGGCGGCGTGCCCGTCGTGCCCGATGGCGCAGCCGTCGTCGAGGGCGTGGTTCCCGGTTCCGGGCCGGTGCGCGGCCCATTGGCCGCACGCGCGGGCGCGGCGTCGGGTTGACCGGGGTTGGGGCTGGGGGCGTCCTTGGTCGGCAGCATCACCGGAACGGCATCAGGAACGGGGGCAGAAACCGTTGACGAGCTCGACCGCACGAGCCATCGTGGCCGGCGTCTCGCCGGGGCCGTCGATCCAGATAAGCGTAGGCTCTTTCCGGAACCAGATCAACTGCCGGCGCGCGTAGTGCCGGTTCTCGCGGACGATCAGTTCGCGCGTGGCCGCCTCGTCGCGGACCCCGCCCAGCATCTCGACCACCTGCCGGTAGACGAGGCCGCACAAGGCTTGTGCCGCCGGCGGCACGCCGGCCGCGAGCAGCCTGCGCACCTCGTCCACGACGCCGCGATCGAACTGCTGCTCGACGCGGCGGGCCACCCGCTCCGCGGTCTGTGCAGCCGGCAGGCGGACGCCGATCGCGATCACCTCGTATTCGGCGATCGGCGAGACGGTCGTGGCGAAGTGCGCGGTCATCGGGACGCCGCTGACGAGCGCGACCTCGAGGGCGCGGACCAGGCGCTTGGCGTCGCGCGGCTGGATGCGCTCCGCCGATCCGGGATCGAGGCGCCGGACCCAGCGATACAGCTCGCCGGTGCCCCGTTCCGCCGCCACCCGATCCAGCACCGCGCGCAGCGCCGGATGGCGAGCCGGTCCCGGGAACAGGCCGCGCACCAGGGCCCGGAAGTAGAGGCCGGTGCCGCCGACCAGGATCGGCAGGCGCCGGCGCGCCGTGATCGCCCGGATGATCGGCGCCGCGTCCTGGGCGTAGCGCGCCGCCGAGTAGACCTCGGTCGGCTCGGCGACGTCGACGAGATGGTGCGGAATGCCCTGCTGCTCGACGGCGGACACCTTGTCGGTGCCGATGTCGATGCCCCGGAAGACCGCGGTCGAATCGCAGGCAACGATCTCGCCGTCGAAGCGCTGCGCCAGGGCGATGCCGAGGGCGCTCTTGCCGGCCGCGGTCGGGCCGAGGACGGCCACCAGCCTCGGCCTGGGCCCGAGCTGCGGCTCGACGTCGGGCGCGGATTGAAGGTCAGGCGGGCGGTCGGGGCTCACCGCGGCGGCGTTTCGTTGTAGTAGAAGGTCACCGTGAAGAAGGCCTTGTCGGAGGGATACTCCGGCGGCAGCGACATCGTCGGGTTCGACGTCGCCAGGGCGTTGAAGGCGGCGTTGTTGAAGGCGGAGACGTCGCTCGGCCGCAGCACCTGCAGGTCGGTGATCCGCCCATCCTTGTGCACGTTGAAGGTGATGACGACGTGCCCCTTCAGGGACATCGCCGCATAGGGCACGAACCAGTTGCGCTTGACCTGGGCGACGAAGCGGCGCAGCCAGGGACCGAACTCGACACCCTTGGAGTCGAACTGGATGGCCGGGTCGACCTCGGCGCCGCCGTTCGGGTTGTTCAGCTGCTGGTCCTGCGCGTAGCGGTTCAGGTTTTTCAAGGCTTCGCCCAGGGCGCCCCCGGGCGGCGGCCCACCGCGCGCCGCCGGCGGCTGGTTGGCGGCCTGCATCGGGGGACGGGGCGTCGGCAGCGGCGCCTGCGGGATCGGCGGCGGCGTCGCCGTGTTGGCGGCGTTCTGCGTCGGCGCCGTCGCCTGCGCCGGGGTCGGGTTCGGTGGGGCCGGCTCCGGCGCCGGGCCTTCGTATTTTGGCTTCTCGGCTTTCGGCTGAGCCTCGGTCAGATCGGCCGAGCGGCCGCGGAGGAAGGGCTGGCTGTTGGTGGCGTTGGGATTGCGCTCGCGGGACCGCGCCTCACGGTTGCGGTCGGAGCGCGGCGACGGCCGCGTCAGCGCCTTCAGCGTCTCGCGATCGATGCGCGGCTCGATCATGACGAACGGCTGCGAGCGATCGGCCTGCGACGGCGGCGGCGTCATCGGGATCGCCTGCGGCTCGGGCGGCCGGGCCATCAGGCGCTGCACCCACGGCAGCGTCGGCAGCCACAGCATCAGGACGATCAGGCCCACGTGCGCGACGACCGACGCCACGACCGCCTCGCGGAGGCTGATCGCACGCTCGATCTGATCGGGCTCGGGTCGGGTGTCGTCGAGGTGGAGGTACACGGGGCTCGAAACAGGCGGCCCTCCCAGCGTACTAGGAGTTGCGGCCAAAGTCGCGGCGATTCAGCCGCTGTCGGCGGGATTCAGCCGCGGGCGCTCCGCTCGGGTCGGATCGCCGTATACAGATAGACGGCGCCGAAGGTCAAAGGGACGGCCCGGACCTCGGAAAATCCGGCGGCGCGCAGGGTGGCGCAGAAGGCCTCGGGGGTGACCCAGGCCACGACCGAGGCCGGCAGATAGGTGTACGCGTCGGTGTGGTGCGACACCAGCCGGCCGATGCGAGGCAGCAATCGCGTGAAATACCACGCATAGAGCTGCTTGAAGACCGGCATTCGCGGCGTCGAAATCTCCAGGATGGCCAGGCGTCCGCCCGGCTTGAGCACGCGCAGGCAGTCGGCGACGGCAACGGCATGATCGCGAACGTTGCGAATCCCGAAGGCGATGGTCAGGCCGTCGGCCGAGGCGCTGGCGAGCGGCAGGCGCATGGCGTCGCCTTGGGCGAGCTGCCAGGGCGCCGCCTGTGGGCGTGCCCGCACCTTGGCCAGCCCGTGCCGCAGCATGGCGGCCGCGAAGTCGATCCCGACGACCCGCGCCGCGCGGCCAGGCCGGGACAGCGCCAGCACCAGATCGGCGGTACCGGTGCAGAGGTCGACGGCGGTCTCGCGGCCGGTCAGGCGCAGGCTGCGGACAGCGCGCCAGCGCCAGTAGCGGTCCACGCCGCCGCTGAGGACCGTGTTCAGCAGGTCGTAGCGGCCGGCGATGGCGTCGAACATCCCCGCGATCTTGGCGGGGTCCTTGTCCAGCTGGGACAGCGAGGGGCGCGCGGGATCCATCGTCGGCAGCGCCGGGTCGAGCGGCGAAGCGCTCACGACGCCGGCCCGACCCGGGCCGGTGCCGCGACCTCGCCGGTCCAGGCGGGATAGAGTGCGTGCGGGATGCCTAGCACCGACAAAATCTTGCCAGCCATGAAGTCGCCGAGGTCGTCGAGCGTCCTCGGCTGCTGATAGAACGCCGGCATCGCCGGCACGACGATCGCCCCGGCCTCGGCGCAGAGCACCAGGTTCTTGAGCTGCGGCAGGCTGAGCGGCGTCTCGCGCGGCACGATGACCAGCGGCCGCCGCTCCTTCAGCATCACGTCGGCGGCGCGCTCGATCAGGCTGCGCGACAGGCCGTGCGCGATGCCGGCCAGCGTCTTCATCGAGCACGGCACGATCACCATCGCCTCGCAGCCCTGGCTGCCGCTGGCGATGCTGGCACCGAGGTCGCGGTTGCTGTGCACGACCAGGCGCCCCTGCCCCACCGCCGTGCCGTAGCGCGACTCGAGATAGGCGGCGAGGCGATCGAGGGCCGCCTCCGGCCCGAGCTCGTCCCGCAGCAGGCGGCGGCCGTAGTCGCTGACCACGAGATCGACGGTGGCGCCGTGCGCCAGCAGCGCCGCCAGCGTCCGCACCGCGTAGAGGGCCCCGCTCGCGCCGGTGAGGCCGAGCGCGACGTGCGTCATCGCCAGTACACCGCGAGGCTGGTCGTGACCAGATAGAGGATGCCGACGTAACCGTTCAGATCGAAGGCGCGCTTGACCTGCGACAGGTCGTCTTCGCGCACCAGCGTCTGCTCGTAGACGAGGAGCAGCGCCACCAGCGCCACCCCGGCGAAGTAGACCGCCCCGAGCGGACGGATCAGACCCAGGGCGTACAGGCAGGCGACCGTGGCCACGTGCAGGGCGCGCGAGATCGACAGCGACCGCGCAACGCCGAAGCGCACCGGGATCGACCACAGGCCGTGGGCACGATCGAAGGCCAGGTCCTGGCAGGCGTAGAGCACGTCGAACCCGCCGACCCAGAGCCCAATGGCAAGACCGAGCATCCACGGCTCCCAACCGGCGCCGCCGCCAGCTGCCACCCATCCGCCGACCGGCGCGATCGCCGCCTTGGTCGGGGCTGGGTTTGCCCACCACTCCGCCGCCCCCCCCGGCCCCCACCCCCCGCGCTCGCCACCCGGGCGCCCTGGCGCGCCCCCCCCCGGCGGCGAGCCAACCGCCAACGGGCGCTACCGCCATCGCCAGGCCGAGGAACAGCTGCGTGTAGCTGGTGACACGCTTGGCCAGCGAGTACCAGAACACGATCGCCAGCGCCACCGGCGACAGCGCGAAGCAGATCCAGCCGAGTGGCCAGGCCGACGCGACGAACGCGACGGCGCTGACGACGAGAAACGACCACGCCTGCCGCGCCGACAGTTTGCCGGCGGGAATCTCGCGGTTGGCGGTGCGCGGGTTGAGCGCGTCCCAGCGGGCGTCGACGATGCGGTTGAAGGCCATCGCCGCGCTGCGCGCCGTCACCATCGCCAGCACGATCCAGAGGATCCGGATCGGTTCGACCGGCCGCTCGACCGCGGCGAGGAGCGCGCCGACCAGCGCGAACGGCAGCGCAAATACGGAGTGGCTGACCCGGATGAACGAGGCGTAGGTGGCGAGCAGGCCCACGTGCTCAGTGTACTCCGCGACGCCGCCGGCCGTAAGGGCCGGGGCCGCAGACGGAGTACGCTCCACCGCCAGGCGTCCGTCGACGCCCTGACGCGGGGCGGGTGTTCCCTCCGCGCTCCACTTCCGCAAGCCGGTAGACCGCGCTTCA
>JANOIR010000636.1:0-22769 GCA_031407765.1 Vicinamibacteraceae bacterium | reverse complement strand
CGACCTTCTCGAGCAGCCAGGCCGCCGGCTCCGTCTCGCCGCGCGGCCAGGCCTTGCCGCGCACGCGCACCGAGCCGTCTTTCTGATTCTGTACTTCGAGCTTGAGCCGATACCAGGTGTCGCCCTTCCAGGTGAACGGCTTGGTGACCGTCATCTCGACGTCCGGCTGCCACGGCTGGAGCTCGATCTTCTGGCTGTTCCCGAACAGGACGAGGACGTAGCGCTGAGCGATCACACCGACGTCCCCCTGCTGGCGGGCCCGCTCCGTCGTCCGCACGTCCATCTCGACGGTGTAGTTGCTCATGTCAGGCGCGCCGAAGAACAGGCGGGCACGGCGGGTCAGCGACTGATCCGGCCGGCGCTGCAGCACCTTGCTGCCCTCGAGGTCCTTGACGTCGAATTTGTTCGTCTAATTGACCCAGCCGGGCGGCGGCGCCTCGGCGGTGAACGCGTCGAAGTTCTCTTCGAATTTGCCGGTGAGCGCGACGCGGATCCGGGCGGTCGCGCTGAGCGCGCCGACCGTGGCCTTGAGCGCGCCGCCCTGGCTGCCGGCGGCGGCGTCCGGCGTGAAGGTGCCGTCCGGCGCGGCAGTGCCCTTCAACTCTTCGGGAGCCCACGCGACCGCCGTGCCCGCCGGCGTCGGCACCGGCGTGCCGTTCGCGTCGAACAGGTTGACGCTGAACTTCTGCGCCTGGCCCGGCTTCAGCGTGACGTCGGACGGGAACACGAGCGCCACGGTCGCAGCGCCGGGAGCGGCGGCGGCCGGCCCACCGACCATCGCCACCGCGCGAGCCTGGGGCGCCGCCGTCAAGGCCTTCGGGCCGATCGCGTAGAGCGCGTCCATCGACGCGACGTAGACGCGGCCGTTGGCGACGGCCGGCGAGGCCACGATCGGCTCGGGTCCGGGCTCGGCGCCACCGGTGCCCTCCTGGACGGAGAGCGGCAGCGCATCGTCGTCGAGCACCTCGACGCCGGTTTTCGACGGCTTGAGGATGTGGACGCGGCCGTTCTCCGTGCCGACGTACAGCTTGCCGTCGGCCAGCACCGGCGAACCCTTCTGCAGGGTGCCCAGCTTCTTGGTCCACAGCGTCTGGCCCGACTGGAGGTCGATGCCCAACAGGATCGCGCCGTTGTCGACGGCGTAGAGGATGCCGTTGGCCTCGTCGACGACCGGCGTGGGGAAGCCGATCTGCACCCCGTGCCGGAACCACTTCGTCTGCTCCTTCTTGATTTCGCCCTTGAGCGACGCGTCGAAGCGCGTGATCAGGCCCATCTCGTTGGTGTCGAAGTTCTCTTCGCTGTGCGTGGCGATCACGTCGCCGCCGACCATCACCAGCGAGTTGTTGAGGGCGCGCTTGCTGACGTCGAGGCGCCACACCGGCTCGCCGGTCGCCGCCTTGATGGCGTGGTAGACGCCGTCGGTGCCGCCGACGATGGCCAGGCGGACGCCGCCGACCGTCGCCAGAATCGGCGTCGAGTAGTTGGTGTCCCAGTGGCGCGTCTGCGGCGAGCTGATCCACACCGTCTGTCCGGTCTTCTTGTCGAGGCAGAAGTAGCGGTTTCCGCCGCGACCGAGCGTCCCCCAGGCCGAGATCAGGGTGCTGACGATGACGTGATCACCATCGACGACCGGCGACATGGCGCGGCCGCCGTGCGTGGTGACGGCGCCGTACTCCTCGACCAGCGACCGCTCCCAGAGGGCTTTGCCGTCTGGCGCCGTCGCCCGCACGTGGGCATTGCCGCCGAGGGTGTAGATGTTGCCGGTGGCCGGATCGACCGACGGCGAGGCCCAGGCGACGCGGTGCGCCGGGATGTCGGTGAGGTAGACGGAGAACAGCCGCTCCCAGAGCGTCTTGCCGGTCGCGGCGTCGAGCGCGACCAGGCGCTCCTGCCGATGCGCGACGTCGCCGGCCGGCGCGTACAGGTAGACGCGATTCCCGAAGACCACCGGGGTCGACCGGCTGCCGATCGGCACCCGCCAGGCCAGCCCCTCACCGGCCGGCAGCTTGGCCGATGGAGCCGTCCACTTGGTGGGCAGGCCGGTCTCCGCCGAGCGGCCGTCCCGCTTGGGACCGCCGCGCCATTCGGGCCAGTTGTCGGCGAAGGTGACGGCGGTCGAGAGCGCCAGGGCCAGCGCGGTCACGCCGGGGGCCGTGAGCCGGTGCCGGCGCGTGACGGGAGTGCGGGGATCAGGGATGCGCATAGGAAACTGACGGGTAAGATGGGAAACCTCCGGACGATAACCGAGGTCCCCCTATGAGTCCACTACGACATCCCGTCCTCGTCGCGTTGACTGTCTGCGCGATCGGCTCGACCGTAAGCGCCGGCAACTGGCCGCAGTTCCGTGGGCCCCAGGGCCAGGGCGTGTCAGACGAGACGGCCCTGCCGTCGACCTGGAGCGCCTCGAGCAACGTCGCCTGGAAGACTCCGATTGCCGGCCTTGGGCATTCGTCGCCGATCGTCTGGGGCAACCACGTCTTTCTGACGACCGCCATCGAGGGCGAGCCGTTGCCGGGCGCCAAAGCCCCGGTTCACCTGCTGGACCCCGCCAAGCCGGCCGAGCCGTTCGTGCATCCCGATTCGCTCGGCGCCGATCGCAAGCACACCTACAAGGTGATCGCGCTCGCGCTCGATACCGGCGCGGTGCGCTGGGAGCGCGTCGCCTACGAGGGCGCCGTCTACGACGGAAGGCACAAGCGGTCGAGCTACGCGTCGCCGACGCCCGTGACCGACGGCAGCCGCGTGTATGCCTACTTCGGCTCGGAAGGCCTGTTCGCCTACGACTTCGCCGGCACGCTTCTCTGGAAGGTCGACGTCGGCGACATCAAGACGCTGGGGATGGGCACCGCCAGCTCGCCCGTGCTCTACAAGAACCTCGTCATCCTGCAGTGCGACGAGGACGGCGGCGAGGCGTCCTTCATCACCGCGCTCGATGGGAAGACGGGCAAGACGGTGTGGAAGACGAAGCGGCCCACCTCGGTCACCTGGACGACGCCGGCGCTGGTGCCGGCCGGCTCGGGGCTCGAGCTGGTTGCCGCCGGCAACGAGTTCATCATCGGCTACGACCCGGCGACCGGCACGGAGCTGTGGCGGACCAAAGGGCTCGAGAGCAACACGGTCGCCGTGCCGCTCGTCGGCCACGGCCTGGTCATCGCCTCGGCCGGGTATCCGACCAAGAAGGTGATCGCGATCCGGCCGGGTGGCAAGGGCGACATCACCGGCACCGATCGCATCGCCTGGACCTACGACAAGGGGACGTCCTACGTGCCGTCCCCGATCCTCTACGGCGACTACGTCTACCTGATCTCCGACGCCGGCCTGCTGACCTGCCTCGACGCGAAGACCGGCGCGGTCAAGTACGAAGGCGGGCGGCCGCCAGTGCCGGCGAAGTTCGTGGCCTCGCCGGTGGCGTTCGGCGGCAACCTCTACATCACCAGCACCGACGGCGACACGTTCGTCGTCAAGGCCGGCCCGACTCACGAAGTGCTGCGCACCAACGAGCTCGACGAGCCGGTGTTCGCCTCGATGGCCCCGGCGCAGGGGCGCCTGCTGATCCGCGCCCAGGGCCACGTCTACTGCATCAAATCGGCCTGAGCGGCAGAATCTGCGAATCTGCGTCCCGCGAATCTGCCGGACTGCCTCCCGGACGGTGTCCCGGACAGCCTCCCGGACGGTGTCCCGGACGGCCTCCGGGACGGCCTCCGGGACGGCCTCCGGGATTGCGGAAAACGCCACATCAGCGCGAGGCGGCCCGCGGCGGCGCGCCGCGGAGTGCGACGAGGTGCGTCCGCGTGCGGACGAACAGCGTGTCGCCGACGACCGCCGGCGTCGCCAGCAGCATCTCCCGCATGTCGTTCCGGGCCAGCAGCTCGAAGCGCCGGCCGGCGCGGACGACGAAGATCACGCCGTCCTCGCTCGGCAGGTAGATGCGCCCGGCCGCGGCGACCGGCGACGCGCTGAAGCCGCCGGCGTCGGCGGCGATCCGCTGCTGGTAGTGGCGTCGGCCGGTGCGGGCGTCGTAGGCGCTGAGGACGCCGTTGTCGACGCAGACGTAGAGCACGCCCTGGTAGACGACCGGCGTGGTCGTGTACGACGATCCGCGATCGAGCTTCCAGGCGACCTCGCCCGTCGCCGCCTTGATCGCGAAGATCGGGCGTCCGGCGGGGGGCCAGCCGCCGGTGACGATCACGAGGTCCTCGAACACGACCGGCGTCGGCACCTTCACCTGCGTGCCGTCGGCGACCTTCCACAGCTCCTTGCCCGTGGCGGCGTCGTGGCCGCGGATCGCCTTCGGCGAGTTGGTGACGATGGTGGTGCGGGTGCCGCGGTGCACGAGCGGCGTCGCCCACGACGGCATTTCGTCGCGGCCGACGCGCCACTTCTCCTGGCCGGTTCGCACGTCGAAGGCGACGACGTAGGAGTCGGTGTGGCGATCGTTCTGCACGATGACCAGGCCGTCGTGGATCACGGGCGAACTGCCTGGTCCCCATTCCTCGCCCTTGTCGTCGACGTAGCCGACGTCGAGGCGGCCGAGGTCCTTGGTCCACAGCGCCTTGCCGGTCATATCGAACGCGTAGAGGCCCTCGGAGCCCATCATCGCGACGACGTGCGTGCCGTCGGTGACGGGCGTCGCAGACGCCTGCGAGGCCTTGGCGTGGCGCTTCACCTTCGGCATGCCCTCGTGGGCCGTGCGCTCCCAGAGGACACGGCCGGTGGCGCTATCGAGGCTGTAGAGCCGCCAGGCGTGCCGCGCGTTGGCGGGGATGCTACCGACTTCCTTCAGGATGACGGTGCCGTCGGTGGCGGCGCCGGCCTCTCCGCCGAGCCCGGGCAAGGGTACGGCCGTGGTCACGAAGATGCGGTCGCCCCAGACGACCGGGCTCGAATGGCCAAGGCCGGGGATCGGCGTGCGCCAGGCGACGTTGGTGCCGGCGGCGACGCCCCAGGTCAGGGGCGGCTCGCCGGTGGCATCGACGCCGCTGGCGTCGGGGCCCCGGAAGGACGGCCACTGCTGCGCCGCCGCGACGGACGTCGGGCCAAGGTCGAGTGCGCCGGCGAGGATCAGGGCCGTGGCCAGGGGTCGGGCGAGAGCGGCCAGGGATTGCGGGAGGCAGGTGCGGTGACGCATGGCGCCACCATCCGCGATTCGGCGGCCGGCGCCAACCGATCCCGGGCGAACGTCGCGTGTTTCCGGGCGAACCGTCGGCTGCGGAGGGTGAGCCCCCCTGATGCTGCTGAGCCCCTCTGATGCTGCTCCCGGACGGCGTCCGGGACGGCGTCCGGGAGCGTTTCCCGGACGATGCGGCTCCCGATGGTCCTCGACAACGTCGCTACGAACGCAGCAGTTTTTGCACGGTGTCGCGGTAGTTCCGGCCCGAGGACACTCGGGTGCCGTCGCGAAGTTCCAGCTCATACGTGCCGCCGAGGAGCACGTGGATCGCGACGACGCGCGAGCGATTGACCATGCGCGATCGGTGGATGCGCAGGAACCGCCGCGGATCCAGCCGGCGCTCGAGGCTGGTCAGGGTCTCGCCGAGGACGTGGCGGGCGCGCCCGCAGTGCAGCCGGACGTAGTTGTCGGCCGCCTCGATCCAGTCGATGCTGTCGACCGGAACGAGGTCGAAGCGCTCGGCGCTGCGGACCACCAGCCGGTCGACGGCTTCCCGTCTCTCCGATATCGCCGCCGGCGCATCGTGTGCGGCGAGGAGCGCCCGGAGCCGCTCGGCGAGCGCATGTGTTCCGTGACCCTCCAGCCGCGCGCGCGCGCGTTCCACGGCCTGCTGCAGCCGCTCCGGGTCGAAGGGCTTCAGCACGTAGTCGACGGCGTTGATCTCGAACGCCTGGACGGCGTACTCGTCGAAGGCCGTCACGAAGATCACCGCGGGCATGCGCGACGGGCCGAGCGTGCGCACGACATCGAGGCCCGTGCCGCCCGGCATCTGCACGTCGAGGACGACCAGATCCGGCGCCTCGCGCACGATCGCCGCGACGGCGTCGGCGACCGCGCCGCACTCGCCGGCGACGGCCACGTCCGGCATCGCCTCGAGGGCCCGGCGGATGCCGAGCCGGATCAGCGGCGCATCGTCCGCGATCAGTACCCGCAGCGCGCGTGTGGGCATGCTGGGCGACCTCCGTCGGCGCGAGATGGAACGGCAGCGTGATGCGGACTTCGGTGCCTCCCTCGGGCAGCGCCCGTATCGCGAACGCATGGCGATCCGGATAGAGGCCCGCCAGGCGCTCGCGCGTCGCGCCGAGCCCGATCCCGAACCCCGCCGGCGAGACGCCATCGGCGACGCCGACGCCGTTGTCGCGCACGGTCAGCACCAGGCGGTCGCCCGCGCGGCGGCTCTGGATCAGCAGGAGCCCGCGCTGCTGGATGCCGGCGAGCCCGTGTCGGAGCGCGTTCTCGACGATCGGCTGGAGGAGGAAGGTCGGCACCCGCGCGTCCTCCGTGCCGGGCGCGACGTCGATCGTGGACGACAGCCGATCGCCGAAGCGCATCTCCTCGACGGCGAGGTAGCCTCGCGTCAGCGCCATTTCGGTGGCCAGCGTCGTCTCCGCGTTGCCGTCGCTCGCCAGCGAGGCTCGCAGCAGATCGCCGAGCCTGGTCAGCATCCGTCCGGCGGTCACCGGATCGTGCTGCGTCAACACCGAGATGTTCTGCAGGCTGTTGAACAGGAAGTGCGGCTGCAGCCGCATCCGCAATGCATCGAGCTCGGCCTGGCGCAGGCTGGTCTCGAGCTGCGCCTTCTCGATCATCAGCCGCGACGCGCGGCGCTCGCTCTCGCGCGCCTCGGTCATCGTGCGCAGCGCCGTGCTGCCGGCGATCGCGGTCCAGTAGAGCAAGCTGTGGCCGAAGAAGTCGCGGGCCGGCATCAGCCACGTGAGCGTCGCCGTGTGCGAGGGGCGATCCGTGGCGAGGGCGACGAGCGCGCCGAGCGCCGACGTCAGGACGAAGGCGACGTAGGTCGTCGGCACGCTGACCGCGGCCAGGACGAGCAGGTGCCGCACCCAGCCCGGTCGACCGAGCGGAAAGCGCCGTTCGATCGGCAGCATCGCGGCGCTGAGCAGGCCCCACGGCAGGTAGCACGTCAGCCACTCGGCGTACGCCGGCAGCACCTGCCCGCCGAAACTCGCAGGACGATCGAGGTACTGCCGCGCGAAGGCGATCGTGCCGACCAGCGTCCAGGCGAGGCACAGAAGGAGGGCGCGGGACAGCACGGTTCCCACAGGCTACCGCGAAGCGGGCGTCGCGGCGGTCGCCGGGCTGCGCAGGATCACGCGCCGATAGGTGGTCAGGTTCGGCGTTCCGTTGTCGGTCACCTCGAGGATCACGTGCGCGATCCCCGGTACCTTCAGCGTCGCGACCGCGCGCGGCGATGTCGCGCCGTCGAGCGTCAGGCGGATCGGCGGCTGCGGCGGGCCGCCATCAGGCGCCGATGGAATGCCGCCGGTGGCCGCGTCGCCGCCGCCGCCGACCGGCGGCCGCGCCCCCAGCACGGGCTGGCCGGGAATGCCGGTGCCGGCTTCGCGGTAGAAGAACCAGCGGTAGGTGAGCGCGTGGCCGTCGGGATCGCTCGTGCCGGTGGTGTCCAGTACGACTGGAGTGCCGACCGGCGTGATCAGCGTCAGCGGCGCGGTGCCCGACTCGGTGTTCACGACGACGCGTGGGTTGTGATTGCTGCCGCGCCCCGATGCCCAGGCCATCCGCGCGGCGAAATCGCGCTGGAAGGTGTTGCGCCAGCGCCAGATCGTTGCCTGATCGGTGGTGTGCGCCTGACCGTCGGTGCCGATCACGGTGTCGCGCGAGCTGTCCCGCCCAGGATAGGAATCGCCGCCCTGCGTCCAGAACGGCCGCGATTCGCCGGACGGCTGGCGCCAGACGTAGCGTCCGCCCCAGCCGCCGTAGGTCGGGCTCATGGCGCTGCCGAGGCCGTTGTCGAGGAGGCCGAGGAATGACGGCGTGTCGCCCTCGTGGATGCAGCACGGTCGGATGTAGAGCGCGCCGAGCGGACCGTGGCCGCGGATGTTGGCCTGGACCCAGCCGTCGGTGAACGTGGTGAAGTCGGCGCCGGTGGCGTTGCGGTAGAAGCGATCGCCGCTGATGCCGGTCCACGTCGCGAGGTAGTACTCCTCGCCGTCCTGCGAGGACGGGATGGCGATGTAGTGCAGGTTGGTGAAGACGCGGCGCAGCCAGGGGCCGGCGTCGTCCTGGTCGGAGATCGCATAGACGCGCAGCTTGGCCACGAACGCCTCGAGGGCGGGCGCCGGCCGGGTGCGGCGGACGTGGAACAGCGCCTGCGCGAGCGTGTTGGTGCCGCCCCACCCGAGTACCCACAGCGGTCGCGGATCGGGCCGATCGACCGCCTTGATGATCGCCTCGGCGCCCGGCGAGACGCGGTCGGCGGCCACCGCCGCCATGCCGTAGCCCTCCTGGCCCTTGACGACGAGTGCATCGAGCGCCTCGGCGGTGGGGTAGCCCGGCGCCTGCGCTTCGAGTCGTGGCCGCGCCTGCGCGTAGGCAGCGATCACCGTGTGCAGCACGTCCGGACGCACCGTCTGGCGCATCCAGGTCGACGTCGTGGCGATGAGGCCCTCGAGATCCAGCTGGTTCGAGTAGACCAGCAGCCGCACCATCGACATCTGATCGTCGGGCTCGTTGGCGATATCCGTCATCACGATCACGCGCGGTTTGTCGACGTGGGGATCGACCCGCGCCGCGATCGCGGCCCAGCGCTGCTCGGCTTCGGCCGCGTGACGGGCGGTGATGGCCAGCGTCTCGGCGCTCAGTGGCGCCGCGGGCGGCGGCGGCTCGGCCGGTCCACAGGCGATCGGCGCCAGGCTGGCAGCGAGCGCCGTGGCGAGCGCGATGACGCGGAGCGATGACATCGCCGCGGGCGCGTTCACTTCCCAGCCGACGGCAGTGTGTAGGTGAAGCTGTAGAAGTGCTTGCCGCCCGGCTGGATGTCGATCGTCATCGTGCCAGTGAGGCCGGCCAGATCGCCGGTGGCCGAGTCCGGGATGACGGAGATCCGCAGATCCTGGGCTCCCTTGTCCATCATGCCCCAGTGCTGCAGCGCGAACGTGCCCTTCCGCCCGGCGAGCGTGCCGGTGACGCGCTCGATCGCGACGTAGCCGGCCGAATTCGCTACGGCCGTCCGCACCGCGAGCATCTCGCCGACACTCGTGGCGTCGAGGTCGCCATGAAAGGTCTTGTCGAGGGCCATGCGGCCCACGGCGGCTTGATCCGTGGCGTGGCCTTGGGGCGTGAGCTTGACGTCGAACGGGCCTTTGGCGGTCGCGGTCATCGGCGTTCCTGGTGTGTCCTGGTCGGTGGAGGAGGGCCTGGTGCCTGCGCGTGCACCAGCGCGGCGGGGATCACGAGACCCGCGATCAGTGTGATGAGCAGCGGGCCGCGCGCCGGCATCAGGCCGGCTCCTTCGCTGCCGGCAGCGCCGGTGGATACGAGAGCACCGGCAGGATCGACTGGATCTGCGCGCGCTGCGTCTCGAGCCACGGCGGCAACACCAACGATTCGCCGAGCGCGTGTGGTGCTTCGTCGACGGAGAAGCCGGGGCCGTCCGTGGCCAGCTCGAAGAGCACGCCACCGGGTTCCTTGAAATAGACCGACCTGAACCAGAAGCGATCGATCACCGGCGTCGGGTGCGCGCCGGCCTCGGCGACGCGGCTGCGCATCTCCGCTTCGTGCGCGTCGTCGTCGACGCGCCAGGCCAGATGGTGGATGCTGCCGGTGCCCCAGGCGCCGCGGCGTGCGTCGGGCCGTGCGCAGACGTCGACGTGGCGTCCGCTGACCCCGGAGAGGAGTCCGCCGGACGTTCGTTGGTGGTCGCCGACCGCCGGATCGGGGACGACGAAGCGCTGCCAGTCGCCCTCGGTCGCGTGCGGGACGAAGCCCAGGGCGCTGGTGAGCAGCGCCACAGTGGCCACCGGATCGCGCTCGACGAGGCGCGCGCCGTGCAGGCCGCGGATCTGGCGTTCGGGCGGCACCGGGCTGGCGTCCCACGGCGTGAAGCCGCGGCCGACGGCGGGTGCGGTTTCGACCAGCGCGATGCGCAGGCCGTGCGGGTCGACGATCGGCAGGACGCGCTCGCCGAACCGCGTCTCGATCGCCGCGACGACCGCCCCGTACCCGATCAGCCGCGCGCCCCACCAGTCCAGGGTGCCGGCCGGCACCGCGAGCGACACTTCGGTCGCCAGCCCGTGTCCGTCGCGGGAGGGCGCCATGTGGGCCCACGGGAAGAACGTCAGGTCGGTGCCAGCGTGGCCCTCGGCGTCCGCGTAGAACAGGTGATACGTCCCGGGATCGTCCTGGTTGACGCTGCGCTTGACGAGGCGCATCCCGAGCACGCCAGCGTAGAAATCGAGGTTCTCCTGCGCTGGCCCCGAGATCGCTGTGACGTGGTGAAGTCCGTTGACGCCGCGCATGCCCGTCAGGCTATCAGAACGGCTCCCGGAGAGTGTCCCGGAGACGCTCCCGGAGCGCGTCCCGGAGAGGGTCGAGACTCCGCGGACGGAGGTCAATTCTGCGACGCGTTCGGGCGCGGGCTGTCAGTCTTCGTCCGAGACTGCGACGATTTGTCGACTGCGGATCGCAAGCTCTTCGACGTCCGCGGAAGGGTCGGCGAGCGGCTCGGCGCGCCGCGTGCGCTGCTGAATGAACTCCAGTTCCTGCTTCGGTTCCACCTCGTTGACGAACGCGAGCCAGTTCTCTGGCCGGTCCACAGGCCAGTCCGCGAGCACGATACCCTGGATCTCGCCAATTCGCGCTGCGCTGGACCAGAGCCAATCCTCGACGCGTTCGGACAGCGCGGCCCGTACCGGATTGCGTTCGACGTAGCGAACCGCGCGATAGAAGTAGGACTCTTCGTGGACGACCGAGGCTCGATAGCGACCCTGATAAACGGCGCCCCTGCCGACGTTCCCGCGCCATCTACGCAAGGCCATGGCGTGAGCCTTGGAGAGCTCGTACATGAATCGGGCGAGCTCCTGCTCCGTAGCGGCCCTCACGAGGAGGTGCCAGTGGTTTGGCATCAGGCAGAAGGCAAAGAGACCCACGGGCACCTGGTTCAAGACCAGAGCGAGGAGACGAAGGAAGAACAGATACTCCCCGAAGTCCCTGAAGAGCAGTTGACCAATGGTGGCCCGATTGACGACGTGGAACGTGGACCCAGGGTCGGCTTTGCGACGTCGCGGCATGGCGAGGCTCCTTCCGCGGAGATCGCGGATGCCGTGCATGCATCAACGTCCGTGCCGTGTTTGGTAGGACCTGAAGACGTTGCAAGAACTGCAACGCGGCGACGCCCTTCGGGTCCGCCTCCTGATGCCGTCCCGGACGGTGTCCGGGACACTGTCCGGGACGCCTATTCGTAGCGGAGGGCGTCGATGGGGTCGAGGGCGGCGGCCTTGCGGGCGGGGTAGACGCCGAAGACCAGGCCGATGGCGACCGACACCGAGAAGGCCAGGACGATGGACACCAGGCTGACGACCGTCGTCCAGCCGGCGAGGCGGCCGATGATCCACGAGAGCACCACGCCGGCGACGACGCCGACGAGGCCGCCGGCGCACGAGATCATCGTTGCCTCGAGCACGAACTGGCGGACGATGGCCCGGCGCGGCGCGCCCACGGCGCGGCGGACGCCGATCTCGCGCGTCCGCTCGAGGACGCTGGCCAGCATGATGTTCATGATCCCGATGCCGCCGACGAGCAGCGAGATCGAGGCGATGGCGACCATCACCAGCTCGAAGATCCGCTGCGTGCGGCGCTGCTCGGCGAGGAGTTCCGACGGCACCACCATCGTGAAGTCGTCGGCGCCGCGGTGCGTCTCCCCGAGCACCCGACGTACCACGCGCGAGGCCGGCACGGTGGCGTCAGCGGTCGGCATCTGTAGGTAGATGCCGTCGATCTCGTCCTGCCGCCCGCTCTGGCTGTCCTCGAGCCTCAGGATCGCCGTGCGCAGCGGCACGTAGATGACGTTGTTGCGATCCTCGGCCGCGCCGCCGTCGCCACCGTGCTGCGCCGAGATCACCGAGCCGCAGACGCCGACGACGCGCAGCCACTGCTCGTTGACCTTGACGTGTTCGCCGAGCGCGGCCCGGCCGCCGAAGAGCGCGATGCGCGCCCCTTCGCCGAGCACCGCGACCGCCGCCGCCACGGTGTCGTCCTCCGCGGTGAGGAACCGGCCCTCGGCCACCTGCAGCCCGGCGATCCCCTGGAAGGTCGGCTCGACGCCGAAGATCGTCGGCGAGTCGGCGAACGGCTTCGGGATCAGTTTGGAGGGGGTGAAGCGCTTGCGCGCCGTGGACGCTGCGACGCCATCCACGGTCGACCGAATGACCCGCAGGTCGGCGAGGCTCAGGCCTGCCGACACCTGGCGCAGGCGCTGGAAGGCTTGCTGATCGGGAACGGGCCGCGACTCGACGATGAGGTTGCGTACGCCCATCGACTCGATCACCGCCATCACCTGCTGTTGCGCACCGGCCCCGATCGACAGCATCGCGACGACGGCGGCGACGCCGAAGATCATGCCGAGCATTGTCAGCAGCGATCGCAGCTTGTGGGCGACGAGGTTGTCGAGGCCCATCGCCAGCGTGGGCAGCACGTCGCGCGTGATCATCGGCGGGCCCCGGGCGCGGCGGCCGGCATGGCGGGACCGGTGGCCGCCGGCTTGGTCGACGCGGATCCGCGCCGGGTCGGATCGGCCAGCGCCACGTCGGTGCCCTCGGCGACGCCGTCGACGACCGCGGACGTCTCAGTCTTCGCGATCACCTTGACCGGCGCCGGCGTGAACGCACTGCCGGTGCGGGTGAAAACGACCGTCGCGCCGTCGCGCTCGAATACCGCGCCGCGCGGCACGTGCAGCACGCCGACCTGCGGCGCGCCGGCGATCGTCAGTCGGCCGGTCAGCCCCGGCCTCAGGTCGGTCGCAGGCCCGACCAGCGCCAGCGTCGCCGCGAACGTGCGCGACGGGCCAGCCGGCCCGGGGCCGAAGAAGCGTGCCGGCATGATGTTGCCGACGGACGTGACCTTGGCGGGGACGGCGCGTCCGTTGAGCGCGTCCAGGGTCAGCGTCGCCGCCTGGCCGACCGCCAGCCGTGCGCGGTCGTTCTCGTCGATGCCCGCGCCAATTTCCAGCTGGCTCAGGTCGAGCACTTCCGCCACCAGCGCGCCGCCCTGCACCTGGTCGCCGGTGCGGTACTCGTTGAAGGTCATGCCCGAGAAGAAGAAATTGGTGTTGGTGTTGTCCTTGACCGAGACGACGCCATCCATCGACGCCATCAGCTCCATCCGCGAGAGGATGGTGGTCACGAGCGTGATGGCGAAGCGCGCCTTGGTCTCCTTCTCGCGGGCGACGGCGAGCGCCGCCTCGTCGGACTGCGAGCGGGAGGCGCGATCGCCCTCGAGCTGCGCCAACCGGTTCCGCCCCTCCTCGAGCGTGAGCTGCGCCTTGCGCGCTTCGAGCTGCGGCCGCACCTCGCTGGCCTGGACGTCGAGCTCGGCCTTCCGCACGTCGAAGCGCGCGGTGAGCAGGTCGAGGTCGTCCTGAGCCTGCCGCGCGGCGGTCGTCGCCCGCGTGCGCGCGATCTCGAGCTCGGCCTCGCGTAGCACCGAGCGCTGCTCCTCGACCGCCTTCTCCTGATCGGTCGGGTCGAAGCTCACGACGGTGTCGCCCTTCCGCACCCGCGTGCCGGAGGGCAGGAGCGTGAGGATGCGCAGCGGCGTGCCGGTCGGCGGCACCGAGAGGAGGTCGGTCTTGACGGCCTTGATCTCGCCGGTGGTGACCAGGTCGCTCTTGAGGGTGCCGCGAGTGACCTTGGCGGTCGGGATGTCGTTGTTGGCGGAGACGAGCACGCCGGTTGCGGCGCGTGCGCCCAGGCCGAGGGCCGCGACGATCGCGACGCCGCCCACGGCCCAGCCGATGGTGGTCGCGCGGGTCATGGCTCGACGATCTCCTCGGGGAGCACCAGGGCGATCGTCTCGCCCGGCTGGAGTCCGCCGGCGATCGCGGACTTGTCTGGTCCGCGCCGCGCCACCCGTACGCCCCGCCGCTCGAAGCCGCTCGCGCCCAAGACGAACACCTCGGCCGGCGTGCCCTCGGCGCCCGGCGCCTTCGTCTTGCCAGACGGCGGAAAGAGCCCGCGCGTCGGCACGAGGAGCGCCTGTGGCACCTTCTCGCGGCGGATCTTGATCGACGCCGTCATGCCCGGTCGCAGGGCCGGGTTCGGCGTGCCGAGATCGAGCTGGACGTCGAAGAGGCGCGGCGGCGGCCAGATCGAGCCGAAGTCGACCTTGGCGAGGGCGCTGAAGGCGGTGATGCGGGCCGGCGCCGGTCTGCCGCCGGCGGCCTGGACCTCGATGTCGGCCTCGAGCCCCGTCTTGAGCTGACCGCGGTCGGTCTCGTCCACCTTGGCCAGGATGTAAAGGGAGTCGAGCGCCGGAATCTGCGCGATCGAGGCGCCGGCCCAGGCCTGATCGCCGGCCCGCCACTCGCGCTGCGCGAACGGGCCGCCGGCGCGGAAATTGATGCCGAGCGTGATCACGCCGGCGAGCGGCGCCTTGAGCGTCAGGGCCGCGAGCCGCGCTTCTTCGAGACGCACGTCAGCGAGCGCCTTCTCCCGGCGCCGCGTGAGCGCGCCCATCGACGCGTCGGACGTGGCCTCGTTCGCCGTCACCTTCGTCGCGGCTTCGAGGGCACGCTGCTCGGCGGCGCCGAGCGAGAGCGCCGCCTTCTCGGCCTCGAGGCGCGACACCACGTCGCTCGTCGAGACGTCGAGCTTGGCGCGCTCGACGTCGTAGCGGCGCTTGGTCTGGTCGGTCTTCGCCGCCTGCGCGCTGATCGTCGCCTCCGCCGTGGCGCGCTGGATCTCGGCTTCGGCTTCGCGCAGCGCCGAGCGCTTCTCGGCGAGCTGGCGCTCCGTGGTGGAGGTGTCGAACCGGACGACGACATCGCCCACCTTCACCGCCGAGCCGCTCGGCGCGAGGTAGACGATCTGGAGTTCGCCGGCCCCCTGCGGCGCCGTGATCGGGACCGTGCGGCGGGCCCGCACTTCGCCGCGGACGGGCAGCACGTCGATGAAGTCGCCGCGGACGGCCTCCGCGGTCTCCACGCCGCCGTCCGCCGCGGCTGCCGGGCCGAGCGCGTACCAGCCGCCGAGGCCCACGAGCGCGACTGCCGCACCGATGCCCCAGACCCGCGCTGGGCGCTTCGCCGGGCTACCGAGCGGCACGCGCGCCCTCCTCGGTGAACACGTCCACCGCGGCCGAGAGATCGGGCGCGATCTCGGCGTCCTGGGCGTCGAGGGCGAAGATGGCGACAAAGGTGCGGATCTTGGGCGAGTACTGGCCGGGCGCGGCAATCGGCGAGACCTGGGTGAGTCGTGCCGAGTGGCTGCGCGCCGGGTACGCATCCAGAGTGACTCGAGCCGCCATGCCGACCTTCAGCCGGTGCACGTCGACCTGGTTCACCTTGACCTTGACGCGCATCGCGCCCGGGCTCACGACGTCCAGCATGGCGAAACCAGGCCATACGTTGTCGCCTTCTTCGGGCTCGCCCATCGAGCCATTCTTCCAGAGTGTCCTGGGCACGACCAGGCCGTCGATCGGCGAGCGCACGAGCAGGGCATCCGCGGTCTGCCGCGCCCGCGCACCGACGCGCGCGGCGCGGTCGCGCTTCACCTGCAGAATCTCCAGCTCGGCGGCCGCCGCCGTGCGCTTCAGCGCGACCGACGTTCGCAGGCCGGGCAGCCTCGCCTCGGCAGCCTGCAGATTGAGGGTGTTTTTCTCGGCCTCGATCCGCGGCAGGACGTCGTTCTTGGTGGTCTCGAGGCGCGCCAGCGCGAGATCGTTCTCGGCGGTCTTGATCGCGGTGTCGTCCACGGCCTCCTGCAGCTTCAGCTCCGCCTGCTTCTTGCGGATGTCTTCCTCGAGCTGCTTCCACTCGGCCTGCTTGTCGATCGCTTCGCGCAGCGGCTGCTGGCGGTCGAACTCGACGATGACGTCGCCCTTCTTGACGTGCGTGCCCTTGGCCACGATGTGGACGATCGTGAGCTGCCCGTTCATGCCGGACGGCGTGACCAGGTTGAAGAATTCGACCGCTTCGACGAGGCCGTGCAGACGGAGCGGCGCCGTCGGCGCGGGCGCGGCCGGCGGCGGGGCTTGACCGCCGACGAGCGTACCCAGCGCGATGACCGCGAGCGGCACCGACAGGACACGGCGAAGACGAAGGCGTCGCGCGGACGCCGGCGAGCCGGACATGTCGGCCTTTCTTCGAACGGCAGGGGGAGGGCTATCATAGCGCCCCGCTGGGATAGGACGAAACATCGGCCAGTGGACGTGAGTATTTCCCTCGGGAGCGACCTGCATGCACATCACATTGGGACGACGACGTCTTGCGTGGACGGCTGGGCTGGCAGCCGGTCTGGCTCTGGCCGCTGCCGCCGGACTGGCCGCGCAGCGGACGGCCGCCACCGGCAGTACCTGGCCGCAGTTCCGCGGGCCCAACCGGGATGGCCGATCCGCGGACACCAACCTGCTGAAGCAGTGGGACGCCGACGGCCCGGCTTTGGCCTGGAAGGTGTCCGGCCTTGGGACGGGCTATTCGAGCCTGTCGATCAGTGGTGACCGGCTGTTCACGATGGGCGACCTCGAGGGCAGCCAGTACGTCCTCGCCTTGTCGGCGACGGACGGCAAACAGCTCTGGAAGGCCAAGGTGGGGCCGATCTGGCAGGACCGCTATCCCGGGCCGCGCGCGACGCCGACCGTCGACGGTGCGCTGATCTACAGCCTGGGCACGGAAGGCGATCTGGTCTGCCTCGAGGCCGCCACCGGCGCCGAGAAATGGCGCAAGAACCTGGTGCGCGACTTCGGCGGCCTGATGATGTCGGACTGGAAGTTCGCCGAGTCGCCGCTCGTCGACGGCGACCGCGTCGTCGTGACGCCCGGCGGTCCCGACGCCGCGATGGTGGCGCTGAACAAGACCACGGGCGCGACGATCTGGAAGGCCAAGGTGCCGACCATCGGCGAGATCGGTCGCGATGGCGCCGGCTACTCGTCGGTCGTCGTCTCGAACGGCGCCGGCGTGAAGCAGTACGTCCAGCTGCTCGGCCGCGGCGTAGTCGGGATCCGGGCGTCGGACGGTGAGTACCTGTGGGGCTACAACAAGGTGGCCAATCGCGTCGCCAACATCCCGACGCCGGTCGTGCAGGGCGACTTCGTCTTCGCCGCGTCGGGCTACCAGACCGGCAGCGCGCTGCTCAAGCTCGCGCCGGCCGCCGGCGGTAAGGTGACCGCGACCGAGGTCTACGTCCTCGACGGCAAGACCTTCCAGAACCACCACGGTGGCTTCGTCCTGGTCGACGGGCACCTGTACGGCGGCCACGGCCATCGCGCCGGGCTGCCGGTCTGCGTCGAGCTCACCACCGGGACGCTGAAATGGGGCGGCGAGCTCCGCAACGACGGCCGGGGGTCGGCGGCGATCGCCTATGCCGACGGCCACGTCTACTACCGCTACGAGAACGGCCTGGTGATCCTGGTCGAGGCGACGCCGACCGGCTACAAGGAGAAGGGCAAGCTCCAGGTCGAGACCAGCGATCTCCTCAGCTGGTCGTATCCGGTCATCGTCGGCGGCAAGATGTATCTGCGTGACAAGGACACGCTCTACGTCTACGACCTGCGCAAGGCGTAGGCTTCATTTTGGCGGGGCGGGTGGCGGGGCCGTAGAATACGGCCCGCAATGTCCACCCAACCTTCTGCTCTCCAGATCCCGCCGCCGGGCGGCGATCTCGACTTTCTCGCGCTCGGCGCACTGATCCACCGGCTCGACCCCGGCGTGGTGCCGTTCCACAAGGCCCAGACCCTGTCGGTGCACGTCAGCGGCGGCGAGTTCAATTGCGCCGCCAACCTGTCGGACTGCTTCCGGCTGAAGACGGGCATCGCCACGGCGATGGTCGACTATCCGATCGGCGACCTGATCGCCGAGCGTGTCCAGGCGATGGGCGTCAAGCCGTTCTACAAGATGTTCACGCACGACGGCGCCTGGGGCCCGAACATGGCGGCGGTCTACAGCGATCGCGGCTTCGGCGTCCGCCCGCCGGTGGTGTTCTACAACCGCAGCAACGAAGCCGCCACGCTGCTCAAGCCGGGCGACTTCGACTGGGCCGGCATCTTCGGCAAGGGCGTCCGCTGGTTCCACAGCGGCGGCCTGTTCACCGCGCTCGGTGAGGGCACCGACGAGGTGATCATCGAGGCGATGCAGGCGGCCAAGAAGGCCGGTGCGGTGGTCTCGTTCGACCTCAACTACCGCGAGAAGCTCTGGAACGCGCGCGGCGGCAACGAGAAGGCGCTGGACGTCTTCAAGCGGATCATCCAGTACGTCGACGTGCTGGTCGGCAACGAGGAGGACCTGCAGCGCGCCCTCGGCGTGCCAGGGCCGGCCGTCGCCGCCAAGTCGGGCCTCGACCCGCAGGCCTTCATCGGCATGATCGATCAGGTCACCAAGGCGTTCCCGAACATCAAGGTGGTGGCGACGACCCTGCGAGAGGTGCACTCGACCAACCGCCACACGTGGGGCGCGGTCGCGTGGATCGAGGGCCAGGCCTACGTCACGCCGATCTGCGAGCTCGACGTTTACGATCGCGTCGGCGGCGGCGACGCCTTCGCGTCCGGCCTGTTCTTCGGGTTGCTCACCGGCGAAGCCCCGGAGGAGTGCGTCAAGCTCGGATGGGCGCACGGCGCGCTGGCGACGACGTTCCCCGGCGACACGACGATGGCGCGTCTGCCGCACGTCCGCGCCTTCGCCAAGGGCGGCTCGGCCAGAATTCAGCGGTAGCCAGACCGCCGTCCGGGGAGAATGCGATGCGCCTGATTGCCTGCTTGTTCGTCGTCGCTGCGCTGGTTCTCGGCGTTGCCACTCCGCTTGGCGCGCAGAACCGCGAGGGGGTCATGGGCGAGCTCATCCGCGACGTTGATGGCCTCGAGATCAGGATCATCGGTCTTGCGAAGGCCATGCCCCCTTCTGCCTACGAGTGGCGACCTGGCGCAGGCGTCCGCTCCACCGCGGAAGTGTTCATCCACCTGGCGGGGGACAATTACTTCATGCCGGTGCTGATGGGTGGGACAGCACCGTCGGAGACAGGGATCGACATCGTCAGAAGGCGCGACAGCTTGGTCGCGTTCGAGAAGCGCACCATGACACGCGATCAGATCATCGTAGAGCTCGAGAAATCCTTCCGGTTCTTGAAGCAGGCGATGAACGACACCTCCGATGCGAGCTTGGAGGCGCAGCCAAAGTTCGAGCGTCGAAAGATGTCAACCAGAGCATTCTGGATTGCGACCACCTCTCACCTGCACGAGCACCTCGGACAGCTGATTGCCTACGCCCGCAGCAACAACGTGACGCCGCCGTGGAGCAAGTGATTTCAAACCCGAGGCGTCAGTCTGGACAGGCCAGCGGGCGCACCGGCTTCGGCACGATGCCCTGCGCGCGCAGCGCCAGCGTGCGCACCGCGCCGACCATCGACATCAGGCCCATGCCCTTGCCCATCGAGATGTTCTGGCGGAAGAGGCGCTCGACGATCTCGGGCGAGACCGTCGCGATCTCGGTTGGCGTAAGCCCCGAGAGCGTCTTGGTCAGCATCGTGGCCATGGCGCGGGCCGAGATTCCGGACGGGTTCTCGACCGCGAAGTGCAGATTCATCTTGCCGTCCGGCCGCAGCACCGCCCAGACGTAGGCTTCCGACTCGCAGGCCGGCACCAGATGAACCTTCGGGAAGGGCCGCCGCGCCACGTCGGGCGGCACTTCCGTGAAGGCGTCGGAGAACGAGATCAGGACCTGCGCGCGCTCGGACTGATCGTCGAACGTCGCGAACGTGTCGAGCAGGTCCTGCAGGGGTTCCGGGTAGGCGCTCACTTCTCAATGGGCAGGCCGACCGAGTTGCCCCACTCCGTCCAGCTGCCGTCGTAGTTGCGGACGTTGGGGAAGCCGAGCAGGTAGGTCAGCGCGAACCAGGTGTGGCTGCTGCGCTCGCCGATGCGGCAGTAGGCGGTGACCGGCTTCGACGGATCGAGGCCCTGCTCCTCGATGTACAGCTTCTTCAGCTCGTCGACGCTCTTGAAGGTGCCGTCCTCGGGATTGACGGCCTTGGCCCACGGCACGCTCTTGGCGCCGGGGATGTGCCCGCCGCGCAGCGCGCCTTCGTTCGGGTAGTCGGGCATGTGCAGGCGCTTGCCGCTGTATTCGTCGGGGCTGCGCACGTCGACCAGCTGCCCCTTCTCCTGGACGACCTTCAGCACTTCGTCACGGAAGGCGCGGATCGCTTTGTCGTTGCGCTCGGGCGCCGTGTACTTCGTATGGGTGAAGGTCGTGATCTCGCGCGTCATCTCGCGGCCTTCCTTCTCCCACTTGAGGCGGCCGCCGTTCAGGATCTTGGCCTTGGTGTGGCCGAACAGCTGGAACACCCAGAACGCGTAGGTGGCCCACCAGTTGTTCTTGTCGCCGTAGAAGACGATGGTGGTGTCGGGCGTCGCGCCGATGCGCGACATCAGGGCCTCGAAGCCCCCGCGCGTGATGTAGTCGCGGCGGACTTGATCGTTGAGATCCGCGGTCCAGTCGACGTGCGCCGCACCCGGGATGTGCCCCGAGGCGTAGAGCAGCGTGTCTTCGTTCGACTCGATGACGCGGATGTTCGGGTTCTTCAATTCGTTCGCGAGCCACTCGGTGCTCACGAGGACGTCGGGTTTGGCGTAGGCGGAAGCGGCGGGAGTGCTCATCCGGCTAGTATAGGCCCGCCGTTTCCGCGGCGGCCCGCCGGGTTGACGCGGGCGGCGCTCGCCGGGTGCGGGCCGCCGTTCACCGATACGGGACGAACCCCTTCGTCCCGCCACCGTCTCATCGACCATGCTGACCCTGACCGGGCTCGTCAAACGTTATGGGACCCGCACGGCTGTCGACGGCCTCTCGCTAACTGTCGGCAAGGGCGAGGTTTTTGGCCTGCTCGGACCGAACGGCGCGGGCAAGAGCACGACCGTCCACCTGGCGGTCGGCATCGTCGAGCCGACCGCCGGGCAGGTCGACATCGGCGGCCTCGGCTCGCCGCGGCAGCCGGCGGTGCGGGCCCGCATCGGCGTGGCCCCGCAGGCGCTGTCGCTCTACGAGCTGTTGACGGGCGAGGAGAACCTCACGTTCTTCGGCCGGGTCTACGGGATGCCGGCCGACCGGCTGGCCACGCGGGTGACCTGGGCGCTGGAGTTCGTCGGTCTCGCCGATCGCCGGCGCGACCTGGTCGACACCTACTCGGGCGGTATGAAGCGGCGCCTCAACCTGGCCGCCGCGGTGCTCCACGATCCCGACCTCGTCCTGCTCGACGAGCCGACGGTCGGCGTGGATCCGCAGTCGCGCAACGCGATCTTCGACAGCCTGCTCGCGCTCAAGGCCGCGGGCAAGACGCTCGTCTACACCACGCACTACATGGAGGAAGCGGAGCGCCTCTGCGATCGCGTGGCGATCATGGACAACGGCAAGCTGCTCGCGATGGACACGGTGCGCGGCCTGACGCAGACCTACGGAGGGCCGCCGACCTTGATCCTGCGCACCGCCGAAGGGGAGGAGCGCATCGAGACGCGCGATCCGCTGGCCGAGCTCAATCGTCAGGCCGCGTCGCGCGGCGCGGCGATGCCGGCCGAATTCGAAGTGGCGATGCCGACGCTGGAGAAGGTCTTTCTCCATCTCACCGGCCGTTCCTTGCGCGACTGAGCGCCCGGGCTTCCGTTCGAGGAGGACACACGACATGACTCCCGTGCTGGCGATTGCGCTCAAGGATCTCAAGCTGCTCTTCCGCGTGAAGGCGGCGTGGTTCTTCACCCTGGTCTGGCCCTTGATCGTCGCCGTGGTCTTTGGATCGCTGTTCGGCGGCGGCAACAGCGGACCGTCGCGGCTGTTCATCGCCATCACCGACGAGGACCAGACGCCGGCGTCCAGGGCCTTCGTCGACGGCCTGGCGACGCGCGATGGCTTCGACGTGCTGCGGACGTCGGCGGCCGAGGCCAACGACCTCGTCCGGCGCGGCCGGCGCGTCGGCGCGGTCCGCATCCCCAAGGGGTTCGGCGATGCCAGCGGCCGGCTGTTCTTCGGGACTCCGCCGAAGGTGGAGCTGCGCATCGATCCGTCGCGCGTCGCGGAGACGGCGATGCTCCAGGGCTTCCTGCTCGAGCAGGCGGCGAAGCGGATGCAGACGCTGTTCAGCAGCACGCCGGAGAGCCGCGGCCAGATCGGCGGCATCCTCGACGACGTGAAGAAACAGCCGGCCGGCAGCTTCGCGGGGCAGGCCTCGCTGCAGGCGATGCTCGGCTCGCTCGACACCTTTCTCGCCGAACAGGCGAAGATTCAGCCTGTGCCGGGGCCAGCGCCGGGGTCCACGCCCGTCCCCGTGCCCGGGGCTCAGCCTGGGCTACCGGCCGTCGCGCCGCCCGCGGCGCAGCCCGGGGGCGGCTGGCGGCCGCTCGAGATCGAGGTCACCGGCGTGCAGCGGCAGCGCGAAGGGCCAGCCAACGGATTCCAGATCACCTTCCCGCAGGGCATGCAGTGGGGGATCCTCGGCTGCATGATGTCGTTCGCGATCAGCCTCGCCGTCGAGCGGACGCGCGGCACGCTGACGCGGCTGCTGATGTCGCCGGCGCCGTCGTGGACGCTGCTGGCGGGGAAGGGCCTGGCCTGTTATGCGGCCATCCAGATCGTCCAGACGTCGCTCGCCATCAT
>JANOIR010000535.1:0-2363 GCA_031407765.1 Vicinamibacteraceae bacterium | reverse complement strand
AGATCCGCTTCCTTGACCCAGCGGAACAGGAGGTTCTGCTCGGCAGTGACGCGCATCGATCCGTCGCTGTAGGCCTCGGCCAGATCGGCGAGGACGCGCAGCTGGTGGCTGGTGAGGTCGCCGAGGATGGTGGTGACGAGTGCCATCACGTAGCCGGCCTGCTTCTGCGGCAGCACGTTGGACGTGCGCCACGCCGCCCTGAGCGCCGCTGTGGGCGCCGGATCCGGCTGCACGAGCGGGACGATGCCCGGCCCGCGCAGATCCTGCGGCTTGCTGACGCGGGTGATGATGTCGAGTACGCTCGGCGGCTCGGGGCGCGGCCAGTCGGGCGCGACGTCGCCGGGCGCGTTCTGCGGATCGATCGACAGCGCGGCGCCGCCTTCGCCGCGGAACACCGCGAGCTCGTGCTTGTATTCCTCGACGAACCGATCCCATCCCATCGTCTTGATGAGGAACTTCATCCGGTTGCGCTGCTTGTGCGCGTAGTCGCCGTGGCGGTGGTAGACGCGGAGGATCGCCTCGGCGGTGTTGAACATCTCGCTGGCCGGGATGAACGGCTCGAGCAGCGCGCCGTTACGGGTCATCGTCGCGGTGCCGCCGCCGACGGTGACGCGGAAGCCGCGGACGCCGTCCTTGATCGTCGCGAACCAGCCGATGTCGTTGATCGCTGCGTAGATGTGGTCGGCGGCGCAGCCCTCGAAGGCGATCTTGAACTTGCGCGGCAGCTTGCTGCTCAGGGGATGGCCGAGGAAGTAGCGGGTCAGCGCCTCGCCGTACGGCGTCACGTCGAAGGCCTCGTCGGCGTGGACGCCGGCGTAGGGGCTGGTCGTGATGGTGCGCACCGAGTTGCCGCACGCCTCGCGCGTCGTCAGGCCGGCTTCCTGCAGGTGATCGAGCAGCTCGGGGACGACCTTGAGCGGCACGAAATGAAACTGCAGGTTCTGTCGCGTGGTGATGTGCCCGTACCCGCGCGACCAGCGCTCGGCGACGTCGGCGAAGACGCGCGCCTGGTTGGCGTCCATCAGCCCCTGCGGGATCTTGACGCGGATCATCTGGACGCCGTCCTGCCGCTGGCCGTAGGTGCCGCGCAGCAGGCGGAACGAGCGCCATTGATCGGGAGCGAGGTCGCCACGCTCGAACGACTCGAGCGTGCGCACGAACTCGTCGACGTCCCCCTCCGTGGCGAAGGAGAGGCGGGCGCGGCCGAGGGTCTTGGGATCGTCGATGGCTGCCATAAAAACCTGTCGATCTTACTCGTTGCTGGCCGCCGGCTCCACGTCGGCGTCCGTTACTTGAAGCCCGCCCGAGGTCGCCGGGGCCAGCGTCGCCGCGAGCGACACGACGTCGCCGACGACGAGCGTACCCGGGCTCTCGGGCAGCTGCAGCGGCGCGCCGGCGACGAGGTCGCCGAGCGTGCCGATCCACGTGTGCGCGTCGGGCGTCGACGCCGCGAAGAGCAGCGCGACCGGGGTCGCGTCGGACCAGCCGCGGGCGACGAGCCGGCCGGCGATCTGAGCGCGGGTGTTGACGCCCATCAGCACGACCAGCGTCGTGCCCTTCGGCGCCAGCGAGTCGAGCGCCGGCGCATAGGACGACTCGGCGTGACCGGAGACCACCAGCACGCCCGAGGCCATGCCGCGGTGCGTGACCGGGATACCGGCCAGCGCAGGCGCGGCGATCGCCGACGATACGCCGGGGACCACCTCGAAGGGGAGGCCCGCGGCGGCGAGGGCCAGGGCTTCCTCGCCACCGCGGCCGAAGACGTAGGGGTCGCCGGCCTTGAGCCGGACCAGCCGCTGATGGCGGCGCACGCCGCGCACCAGCAGGCGGTTGATCGTGTCCTGGCTCACCGAATGGCGGCCGTGGCGCTTGCCGACCGACAGACAGCGCGCGTGCGCCGCGAGCGCGAGGATGGCAGGGGAGACCAGCGCGTCGTAGAGGACGACGTCGGCCTCGGCCAACCGGGTCCGGGCGCGCGCCGTGAGCAGCTCCGGGTCGCCAGGCCCCGCCCCGACCAGCGAGACGAGCCCGCGCCTCGCCGCGGCGAACGACTCCGGAGTCGTCGCCGCCTTCGACTCCGGAGTCGTTGTCGCGTTCGACTCCGGAGTCGTTGTCGTCTTCGACTCCGGAGTCGTTTCGGCGAACAACGCCGCTTCGGCGGCCGGTTCGACCTGGCCTTCGTGGTGCGCCCGGCCGACGTAGATCGCGTTCAGCGCGCGCAGCAACTCGGGCCGTCGCGCTTCCATCGGGATGCCAGCCGCCTTCCAGCGGACGCGTTCGTCGTCGGCGACCCGCAGCCAGGCGTTCAAGTCGGCGGGCAGCAGCCGGTCGAGCCCCTCGCGCAGCAGACCGGCGAGCGCCGG
>JANOIR010000525.1:0-9996 GCA_031407765.1 Vicinamibacteraceae bacterium | reverse complement strand
TTCGTGAGTCCACGCGACATCGACCCCGCACGCGTGACCCGCACCGTCGTGAGCGGCTGCGCGCATCGCGAGATCGTCGAGTTCGCGCGCACGCGCGGCGCCGACCTGATCGTGATGGGCACCCACGGATACGGGCCGCTGAGACGCCTGTTGCTCGGCAGCGTGACCGAACGCGTCCTGCGGACGGCACCGTGCCCGGTCATGGCGGTCAGGCCGCTCGGGGTGGCGTCGGTCGTCGCTCCTGCGCAGGCAGCGCGGCGCATCGCGTAGGGGTGCCAACGGTTGAAGCATTCAGGAGGCCATGTGCACGAATCGATTCTGAAGTCCGGCGAGAAGATCCACGTCATCCACCGGCAGCTCTACGACGGAGATGCCAGGCGCCATTTCGTCGGCACCGTGGAGGCCTGCGAAGGCGCGCTGGCGCGAGTGGCGGGCTACCTGTTCTCGGTCGAGGCGAGGCGCAACCAGTTCGTCAAACGGGAGGGCATGCGCACACGCCTCATCCCGCTCGATACCGGCTCGGTCATCGTCAACGTGCTGCCTGACGACGTCGACATCGACAAGATCACCTACACCTACAAGTCGCCGCAGGAGTTCGTGGTCAGCGACGGCAGTCGCTGGCACCTGGACCTGTCGCATCTGTGATCAGCGACAGCTCCGCGTTCTGCACGTTCGCAATGCGAAAAGCGCACCAATGATTCCTCCAGTCAGCCATCCGAGTTGGACCCGACTCGTCAGCGGACAAAAGAAGCTGACCTCCACGAACGTCGGCGTGAACATGTTGATCCTCAATAGCACGCTCAAATTCGAACGCGACTCCTCACCGGCCAGCGTGGCGGCCCTGGTTCGACACGCGCACGAGTTCTTCGTCAAGTACCAGTCGATTCTCCGGTCGGAGATTCACCAGCTCTCGTCCTAGCGAGACCCCATCATGCTGCAATCGATTTCAGACGTTCAGGCGGCGATTCGCTCCGGCCGGCCGCTGCTCCTCGCCGGGAGTGAGCAGGCGCTGCGCCAACTGCCGCGAGGAAACTGGATCGCCGGGACGATTCCCTACTTCATGGGGTCCGAGGGCGGCGTGTGCACGGAGACGCAGGTGTTCGTCACGGAGTTGCCGGCCTGCGCGATCGGCCACTCGATCGCGGTCTACTCCGTCGACACACTGCCGCGGATCTGCGAGGACGCGCCGGCGAACGGCTTCTCGGTCCTGATCCTGCCGAGCGGCAGCGCGGTCCACGCCGCCTACGCCCAGAACGCGCCGACCTACGAGAACATGTTCCTGCGTCCGGTGATCGGCTGGGTGGCCGGCGTGCACCTGTCGCAGATCGGCGCGGCGCTGGCGACCGTGTTCGACGGACGCTCAGGCAGCCCGGTGACCGACGCGGCTGTGGTCATGCACGTCGCGCTGCCCGCGGACAAGCTGGCCGACGTCAGCATCATCAACGTCTTTCGCGCCGGGAGCGGGGACGTCATCCGGTTCGACGAGGCCGGCTTCGGCGCAACGACCTGCCGTGTCAACGGAGCCCCGGCGAACCTGGCGCACTACATGCACGAACAGGGGATCGACTCGCGCCTGCCGTTGACGGCCAACTACGGCGGGAGTGTCGTCAACGTCAGCGTCCAGCAGGTCGATCGCGACGGCGGCGCGGTCGCGTTCTACGCGCCGGTGTTCCCTGGCGTCGACTATCGCTTCGCGGCGCCGGTGGACGACTACGTCGCCGCCTTCGAGACGGCCGCCGGCGACACGACGTCGGCGCTGCCGCCGGCCTTTGCCTGCAACTGCATCCTGAACTACGTCCACGCCAACCTGGAGGGACGACGCACGGGGCGCATCACCGGGCCGATGACGTTCGGCGAGATCGCGCACCAGCTGCTGAACCAGACCTGCGTCGAGCTGACGATCCGGGACGTTGCCGCCTGAGCGTCACGACGCCCGTGCGGCCGGGTCGATCTCTGAATCTACTCGTCGTCGCTGTCGTCCGGGGACTCCGTGAGTTCCTCGAGCTTCTTCAGGGATTTCAGGAGCAGCAGACGTTTCCGTGACGCGATCAGTCCACGCCCTTCCCACTTGGTCAGCGTGCGGCTGACCGTGTACAGCGTGGTGCCGGTGATGTCGGCGAGCTCCTGCCGGGTCAGCGGCTGCGTGATCAACACGCCATCCGGGCTCGTCTGTCCGATCTGACGCGACAGGCGCAGCAGGGTGTGCGCGAGCCGTTGGCCTACGCGCGCCGTCGTCAGCTCACGGACGCGGGTCAGGGCGTCCGTCATGTGCGTCGCTATCTCGCGCATGATGTTCACTCGCACCTGCGGGTTCTCGTTGAGCAGGGTGGCCACGGTCTCGCGCGTCCAGGCGCGCATGGTCGATGGCTGGACGACCACGGCCGAGACGGGATACGGCGCGTCGCTCAGCGCCACGACGCCGCCGAAGGGTTCGCCCGGCGCGACGAACCGGACAATGACCTCCGTGCCGTCGGCGGTCAGCTGCGTGACCTTCAGGAAGCCGGTTTCTGCCACGTAGAAGTGCCGGGCGGGCTCACCCTGCCGGGCCAGCGTCTGGCCGCGCTTGAGCGTCATGCTCGTCGATCGCGAGAGCCACCGATCGCGCTCGGCGTCCGTCAATCCATCGAAAATCCGCGAACGCAGCAGAACGACCGGGTGCATCGGGCAATTCTAGGCCGGGACACCAAGGGAAAACGCCTTCGCCGGCGTCTTTGCGCCAGCGCAACGACACACGGTGCCGCGGCCGGTAGCCTGGAACCGTTCGCCGCGTTCCGCGAAGGAGTTCCGATCATGACCATTGCCCCCGAAATGACCGTCGCCGCGATTGCCACCGCCGCGCCCGCCACCATCAGCGTCTTCCAGCAGCATCGCATCGACTTCTGCTGCGGAGGCAAGATCCCGCTCGCCCAGGCCTGCGAGGCCCGGGGCGTCAGCGTCGACGCGCTCCTGGGGGAGCTGCGGGCCGCCAATGCGCCCCAGCCCGAAACCTCCTGGGCCGGGGCCAGCCTCACCGCGCTGGTTCAGCACATCCAGACGCGGTACCACGAGCCCCTGCGCGCCGAACTGCCGCGACTGTCGGCCATGCTCGACAAGGTGGTGGATCGCCACGGCAATCGCCTGCCTGGCCAGCTCTCGCTCCTGCAGAGCACCTTCCGGCGCATGCAAGGCGAGCTGCTCACCCACATGAAGAAGGAAGACGCCGTGCTCTTTCCGTTCATCGTGATGCTCGAGGCCGGAGAATCGCTGCCCGTATCCGATGCCGGCGCGTGGATCGACTCGCCGATCTCGGTGATGGAAGCGGAGCACGAGGACGCCGGCGCCGCCCTGGCGCTGATACGTAACATCACCGACGGCTACGCGCCCCCGGAATGGGCCTGCCCGACCTTTCGCGGCCTGTTCTACGGACTCGCCCAGTTGGAGACCGACATGCACCTTCACGTGCATCTCGAGAACAATGTGCTCTTTCCTCGAGCGGCGAGGCTGGCCAGGGTTCAAGGCGCCTGTCGCGCCAGCTGACGGGCGGCGTGGTAGCATGCGTTCCCGCTTGGGTGCCCACGAGGGCATAACGGGGAAGACCGGTGTGAATCCGGCGCCGTCCCGCCACTGTGAGTGAAGGCGCGCGGCTTCGATGACCGCTCGACCTGGACGGTCGGGGAAGCGCGCCGAGGCCGCCATGCTGGCCCGGCTCGTTCGCGCGGACGTGGTGCGCCTGGTTCGAGAGCTGGGATGAGCGACATCGCGACGTCGCCGATCGTCGAGGCCTACGCGGCGCTGCGCCCGCTCAACGCGAGCTGGGCCGTCGAGGTCGCGAAGCCGACGGGGCCGGGCTGGATCCACGGCACCGACTTGCGGACCGCGGCGTCCGGGCCGTTCCATGAGTTGCTGATGCGGATCGGTGAGCGGGCGAAGACTCGGGATCGCCGCACGATCGCCGCCTCGTTTGCGCTCCGCTTCGGCTGGGCGTCGGCGATGGCCATCGCGCCCTACCTGCGCCACCAGTGCGTACCCGACATCGCGCTCGAGAACGTCTCGTTCACGTTCGAGCCGTCGACGTTCTTGGAGCGGACCGCGATCCATGAGGCGCGAGGCGTGGTCGCCGCCGGCGATCCTCGTGGCGCGCACGCGTCGATGGCCACGGTGGCGGATGCCGCGGCACTGCTCGTCGAGCTGCGGCGCGTGCTCGTCGCGCAGGCGACGCCGGTTGTCGAGGCGCTCTTCTCCTGGTCGGGTTTTGCGCGCAAGGGCACCTGGGGTCAGCTGACGTCGTCATGGGCGTCGCACGTCACCACGCTGTGCGAGGACCGCCGCGACCACCGGAGCGTCCTGCCGGTCCTCACCGGTCTGTTCGCGGGCGACGACGATGTGGCCCGGATGCGGCCGCGCTTCCACGAAGTCCGCTATCGTGACGCCGTCCACCTGTTTCAACGTCGCGCCAGCTGCTGCCGCTTCTACCTCCTGCCGAACGGGGAGCTGTGCGCGAGCTGTCCGCTCGTATCACACGAGGCCCGTGTCGAGAAGAACCTGGCCTGGATGAAGACCCAGCTCGATCGTGAAGGCCCGGGCTCAGGACATAGGTAGGCCGACCTCAGCGCTTCACGCGGACGACGTCGAGCCGCTCGAGCATTCGCACGCTTCGGGCGCCGCGGGTGTCCTTCGGCACGACGAGCCGCAGCGGACCCTGAGGCGCCGCTAGCCCGTGGCCGTCGGCGGTGTCGGCAACGATGATCTCGCTGCGCGAGAGCGCGGGGTCGAGCTCGCCGATCGAGAAGACGATTTGATATCCGTCCGACGCGCTCGCGAGGACGGCTTGTGTCAGGTCGGCCCCGTGTAGCGACGGGCCAAGCGGGACGCCGGCCTTGGCGAGGATCTCGCTGACGAGCACCCCCTCGTAGGTCGTCGTCTTCGCGCCGTCGCGCAGCTCCACGCGCGTCCGCGTCATGCCGGCCAGATCGGCTCTGGCCAGAGCTAGAGGGGAGGCCACGTCGCCAGCGACGGTCAGCGCCGTCGGCGTGGACGCCTGCCGGGCCGCCGGGAACAGCGGCAGCAGCAGCGTCAGGCTCACGACCCCAGCGGCCGCACGGAAGAATGTCAACGTCGCACCTCCAGGAAGCGGCCGCATTCGAGGACTCGAGTGAGCGTCAGCGTGTTGCCGTGTCAATACACCTGCTGCGTCTTTGCGCCGACCGTCTTTGGCGGCGTGACGCCGCCCGCGATCATCACCTCACGCACGGCGGCCTCGGTTTCGGCTGACGGCTTGAAGTTGCCAAACCGGTAGCCGACCGCGATGGCGAGGGGCGTCCATCCAAACCGGTTCGGCCGGTTCCAGAGGTCGATCCTGGCGCCCCTGGCCGCGAGAAGCTTCAGCACCTTCGGAAGATTTTTGTAGGCCGCGGCGTGCATCACGGTTTCGCCGTTGGTGTCGACGGCATTCACATCGGCGCCGAGCGTCAGCGCCACCTGCACGGCCTCGAGCACTTCGCTCTCGGTGCCGGCGTCTTCGCCCGGGGAACGCGTCGCGAGCCCGGCCGCCATCATCAGCGGGGTGCTGTTCTCGATGTTCGAGAGCGAGGGATCGGCGCCCAGGGCGACCAGCGTCGTCATCAGCTCGGCGTCCGCGGTCAGCGCGGCGAGCAAGAACGGGGTCGCGCCGATCTCGTTCGCCCGGGTGTTGTTCAGGCTCGCCTTCTTCGTCATCTTCGCGTTCAGGTTCGCGCCGTGCGCGGCGAGCTTCTTCACCAGCTCGATGCTGGTCATCGATCCGGATCCCTCGGGAGCCGGATCGTTGTCGCCCACACCGGGCTTGCGGACCGCCGTGATGGCGTGAAGAGGCGTGTAGCCAGTGAGGTCGACGTTCGGGTTGGCGCCAGCGTCGAGCAGCGTGGAAGCCAGCTCGAAGTGTGCGTTCATCACTGCCACGAGCAGCGGCGTGACGCCAGCTCGCGGCAACGGGCCGCCATATCCGCGCCGGCGTCCAGGATCGATCGGGACGGCGTCGTTCACATCGGCGCCAGCCTTCAGCAGGACGCGAACGACGTCGAGACGTCCTTCTCGCACGGCGAAGAGCAGCGGCGTGAACCCCGACGCCAGACGGCCGCGGACATCCGCTCCGCGTGCGATCAGCGCCTGCGCGACGTCGGCGTGACCCTCGGCCGCTGCCCACATGAGCGCCGTCTGTCCGCGCGCCTCGTCTGTGGCGTCGACCTTGCCGCCGTGTGACAGAAGTGCCTGCACCGCGACGAGGCTGCCGGTCCGCGCGGCCGTCATCAAGGGGGTTTCACCGCCTGGCAGGGCGATGTTCGGGTCGGCCCCGGCGGCCAGCAGCCGCTCGACCAGCGCACCATTGCCATTGGTGCAGGCCAGCGACAGCGGCGTCACGCCGTAGCGGTTGGCTGCCTGAACGTTGGCGCCGGCGCGGAGCAACTGCTCGACCATCGCCGCATCGTCGTGATGCGTGGCCCAGTGGAGCGCGGTCATGCCGTCGATTTGAGCGGTATCGACGGCGACGCGCGCCTTCAGGAGCGTAACCACCCGCGCGCGATTCATCTTCTCGGCCGCATCCGCCAGTGTCGTGTCGGCTACGGCGGCCTGCAGGCCGGCCGTCGACAGCAGCACAGCGGCCGCCATCCTCGTGACGCAGGGCCAGATCCTCATAGCGCGAGCAGCTCGTCGACCCTGCCCTTGCTGTCGGCAAACGCGTCCATCCGCACGCCCACTCGCTCGAGCAGCGTGAGATGCAGATTGGCCAGCGGGGTCGGCTCGGCATACCTGATGTGACGCCCGCCCTTGACTCCGCCTGCGGCGCCCCCGGCGACGAGAATCGGCAGGTTCACGTGGTCGTGGACGTTGGGATTCCCCATGCCGCTGCCGTAGAGGAACAGCCCGTGGTCCAGGAGGTTCCCGTTCCCGTCGGGGGTCGCCTTCAGTTTTTCGAGGAAGTAGGCGAACAGCGACACGTGGAAGGCGTTGATCTTCGCCATTCTCGCGATCTTGTCCGGATCGTTCCCATGGTGCGTGAGCGGGTGATGCGGATCCGCGACGCCAATCTCCGCATAGGTGCGGTTGCTGGTCTCGCGGGCGAGCTGAAACGTGATGACCCGGGTGACATCGCCCTGGAGTGCGAGCACCTGGAGATCGAACATCAACCGCGCATGATCGGCATAGGCCGCCGGGACGCCGACCGGCCGATCGAGATCCGGCAGCGGCTGATCGGTCGTGCCGGCTTCCGCCATCTGAATCCGTCGCTCGACCTCGCGCACCGTCTCGAGATACTGGCCGACCCTGCTGCGATCCTCAGGTCCGAGCTTCGTCTGCAGGCGGGTGATGTCGTCGCGCAGCGAGTCGAGGAGGCTGGCCCGTCGCCGCAGCGCGGCGCGCCGCTCCGCGGTGGTGCCACCTTCACCAAACAGCCGCTCGAAGACGATGCGTGGATGCGCCTCGGCGGGGAGGGGAGTGGTCGGCGACGACCACGACAGATTGTTCTGATAGACGCAGGCGTAGCCGTTGTCGCACTGGCCCACGGTCTGGAGCAGATCCATCGACAGCTCGAGCGACGGCAGCAGCGTCTGGTGTCCGATCTGCTGCGCGGCGACTTGATCGATGGTGGTGCCCAGGTGGTAGTCGGTGCTCTCCGTCCATTTCGCCTTCGCCGCGCTCAGAAACGAGGCGTTGGACGTGGCATGCGTGCCGGGGTAGGCGTTCTTCAGTTCCAGGTTGCTGATCACGGTCAGCTGATCGACGACTGGTCGCAGCGACTGCAGCGTGGGCGAGAGCTCGACCAGACGGCCTTCGCTCGGCGGAGTCCAGCGCGTGAGGTCGCAGCCCATCGGCATGTAGATGAAGCCGAGACGCCGCACCGGATCGGCGGCCGTCTTCGCGAGCGCGGTCATCGACGGCACCATCGCATCGAGCAGCGGGAGCGCCACACTGGCTCCCAGCCCGCGCAGAAACGTCCGACGCGGCAAGGCCTGCCTGGTGATGATCATCGCGACATCCTCATTTGAAACGGCTGGCTCTTGACGACGCCGAGCACGATCGACGAGATCGGAAAATCGGCCGCGCGCGCCTCACGCACGATGGCGCGAACCGTCGGCGCATCGTAATACTCCATCCCGCGTCCCGAGGCGTAGGTCAGGAGCTTCTCGGTGAAGGCGCCGACGAACAGGTCCGGCCGGCGCAGCAGGGCCGCTTCGAGCCCGTCGACGTCGGCGAACTGGCTGCCGTCGGGGAGACCTCCCGAGGCATCGATCGGCACGCCGTCTTCGACCGAGCGGCGACGGCCGACCGCGTCGAACCGCTCGAGCGACAAGCCGATCGGATCCATCAGGTTGTGACAGGCGGCGCATCTCGCGTTGCTCCGGTGCTCGGCGAGCCGCTTGCGGACGGTGAGGTTGCCGTCCACCGTGTTGTCCTTGAGCGTCGGCACGTCGGGCAGCGGCGGGGGCGGCGGCACGCCGAGGAGGTTGTCGAGCACCCACTTGCCACGCACCACCGGCGACGTCCTGGTGGCATACGACGTCACCGTCAGGATGCTGCCCTGGCGAAGCAGACCGCCGCGCTCGCTGCCCTTGCCGAGCGTGATGCGGCGGAAGTGACTGCCGTAGACGTGCGGGATGCCGTAGTGCCTGGCCAGCCGTTCGTTGACGAACGTGTAGTTGGCGCGCAACAGATCGAGCACGCTCCGATCCTCGCGGAGGATGCTGTCGACGAAGAGCTCCGTTTCCTGGCGGAAAGCCTGGCGCAGGTTGTCGTCGAAGTCCGGGAACAGACGCATGTCCGGGGTGATCGACGCGAGATTGCGCAGGTGCAGCCACTGCGAGGCGAAGTTGGTCACCAGCGCCCGCGATCGCTCGTCCACCATCATCCGCCGTACCTGACGTTCGAGCACCGCCGGCTCGCGCAGTCGTCCGGCAATCGCCACGTCCAGCAGCTCCGCGTCTGGAATGCTGCTCCACAAGAAGAAGGACAGTCGCGACGCCAGCTCGATGTCGCTGACGCGATACGGTGTGCCGGGCCGAACGCCGGCGGGGTCGGGCTCGAGACGGAACAGGAAATGCGGGCTCACGAGGACGGCCGACAACGCCATTTCGATCCCCTCGTCGAAGCCCCCCTCCGCCCGGCTCTTCTCGAAGAGGGCAAGCGGCCGTTCGAGGTCCACTGTCGTCACGGGGCGGCGGTACGCCCGCTTCATCAACGCCGTCAGGATCCGGGTGGCGGCGCGAACGTCCTGGCCGGGCGCCGCCGGCGGCGACCCGAAAATCCGGCGCCGGCTGGGCGTGTCTCCGGGCACCACCGCGCCATAGGGGCCGATGATCGAGATCGAGTAGATGGCCGGCTGGATCCGGGGATGCCGGTACGAATTGAAGTGTGCCTGGTAGGGCCGGCGCGTGGTCTCGATGAGGAGCGACGGCTTCTTCAGGAAGGCCACGCCGAGGCCGTGCGGGCCCGCCTTCACCGGCGTCCGGATGGCGAGGTGCTGATCGGCGGTGGCGTGCCCGGACGCGCCTTGCGGAGGATTCAGCTCGAACACGCGGACGCGTGCCTTGTCGATGAGCAGCTCGAGATCGTGGCTCGCGGTGAGCCCCTCGACGTGCTCGTCGCGATCCCGTGTCAGGCGAATCTGAATCTCGTACTCGCCATCCGTCGGGAACGTGTAGGGGACCACTGCGCCCCCGCGCGTCCCGAGTGGCAGTCCTTCGAGGTGTTCCTCCTGGGTGAGATCCGGTTGAATCCTGATGGTGTCGCCGCCCGGAGAGCGGCCGGGGCGCCCAACCGCCAACCGGCTGATCTTTTCCGCCGCTGACACGTATCGGTCGAGGAGCGTCGGCGAGAGATCGCCGACCGTCACGTTGTCGAAGCCGTAGCTGGCCTCGTCGGCCGGGAGCAGCGAGGCGGCGTCGATCTCCAGCGCGAGGAGATCGCGGATGGCGTTCTGATATTCAGTTCGCGTGAGGCGGCGAATAGTGGCGGTGCGGCCCGGATTCGGACGCGTCGCCGCTG
>JANOIR010000495.1:0-2430 GCA_031407765.1 Vicinamibacteraceae bacterium | reverse complement strand
CGAAGCTGCCCACGTAAAGGCGGCCGGCCACGACCTGGATCTGGACGTGGTGACTCCACTCGTAGATCCGCTGCGCGGGACACACGTACGCGCTGGAACACTGGTCGAAGCACTGTCGGGCGCAGGCGCCGCAGTGTAACTGTCCGAGCATCGACGTCCCACGACGAGGACTCGCAGGCAGGATCGGTCAGGTAGCGGCAGCCGGGGTGGGTGCATCCGGCGGCCGCCAGCGGTGGGGCAAGAGGTCGACGATCTGGCGGGCGGGATGATCATCGATGCGGCCGAGGACGTCGGTGAGGTAGTCGACGGGGTTGATGCCGTGCTGCTGGCAGGAGTTGATGAGGGTGTAGAGGACGGCGTGGCGGTGGCCGGAGGCCTCGTGGCCGACGAAGAGGAAGTTGGCGCGGCCCATGGCGACGCGGCGCAGGGAGCGCTCGGCGGCGTTGTTGTCGAGCGGCAGCGACGGGTGTCGCGTGCAGAGGGTGAGTGCGGCGCAATTGTTGATGAGATACGCGATGGCGCGGCCGAGGGCGGAGCGTGGCTCGTGGCGGCCGCGGTGGAAACGGGCCCAGCGAAAGATCAGGGCCATGATGGGTCGAGATCGGCCAGCGCGGAGCGCGGCGTGCTGGTCGGAGCCGAGGATGCCGGCGGCCTTGGCGACGCGCTCGACGCGGTAGAGCGCGCTGATGAGCTCGAGGACGGGCGCGACCTCGGGATACGCGCGCTGATCAAAGAGCTTTCTGCGGGCATGGGCCCAGCAGCCGGCGCGGACGCGTTTGCCCGGCGTGGTGACGGCGTTGTAGCCGGTGTACGCGTCGACGAGTAGTCGACCCTTGGAGTCGCCGAGGACTTCGGAGGGGACGGTGCCGCTGCGAGTGGTCGCGTAGCGATAGACGGTGAGGTCCGGCGTGAGGAAGGACCACAGGTAGGCCTTGCCGGTGCGGTCGTGCTGACGCATCGAGGTCTCGTCGGCGTGGACATCGATGGCGGCCGGGACGAGCGAAAGTGCGACGTCGTAGAGCGGCGTGAGGATGGTCGCGGCGCGGTGCAGGAGGTCGCAGGCGGTCTGGCGCGGCAGGTCGAGGCCGAGCTCGCGGTACGCCTGGGTGAGGCGATTCTGCGGGATGGCGTGCGCGAGCTTGGCGACGACGAGGTGGGCGACCAGGCCAGGGCCAAACTGGCCCTTCTCGCCGAAGCGGGCTGGGGCCGGAGCCGCGACGATGTGGCCGCAGCTACACGCCAGGGTCTCTCGGCGAAAGACGCGCCGGCGCAAGTGGGCGCGCACGAAGTCGACGACCTCGCACGTGGACTCGCCGATCGCGGCCAGCGGCGGCGCCCCGGGGCAGATCGGGCAGGTGCGCGCGCTCTCGGGCACCGGGACGTTGACCGTCTCGGTCGTCATCTCGGCGCGACGCCGTGCGCGCGCCGCAGCGCGGGTAGCCGAGGTCGTGGTCGGATCGACCGGGTCGGGCGGCAGCGGCGGCGGCAGCTTGGTCCTGGCGGGTCGCTTCTCGCTCTTGCGCGCGTAGAGCAGTCGCTTCACCACGTCGAGCTGCGCGCGAATGTCGGCGAGTGAGTCGGCATGTTCGGCCGCCATCGCCGCCGCGTAGAGCTTCCAGCCACAATCGTGGTCGTCGGGCGGCGGGCTCACCGCCCTCTATTGATCACATCCGGATCCATAGGTCCATCCGGAATCGACCGTGGCTGCACTACGCGACGTCGCGATGCCAGGCCGGCTGCCGTCGGCTGCGCGCCAGGTCGAAGCCACCGAGGAGCATGGTCAGCTCGGTGCCATCGAGCACGACCCGGTCGGCGTCGGCGGCGATCGCCGGCAGGCGGAAGCGGCCCTTGGCGAGGCGCTTGTAGTAAACGACGAAGCCGCCGTGGTCCCAGAACAGGACCTTGATTCGATCGCCGCGACGGCCGACGAAGACGAACAGCTGCCCACCGTAGGGGTCGAGCTTCAGCGTGCCGCTGACCAGCGCGCACAACCCGTCGTGCCCGCGGCGCAGATCCACCGGGCGGCTTGCCAGGTACACCCGCGTCCCCGCCGCGACCGTCAGCATGTCGCGCGGAGGGCCGCCACCACGCGGCCCACGTACTCCGGCGCCGTCTCCGCCGGAAGCTCGAGTACGATCTTCCCGACGAGGATGCGCACGCCCGCGTGGTCGGTCGCCGGCGCAGCCGTCCGCGCGACGACCTCGATCATGCGCGGCGCCACGTTCGCAGAGCGAGGCCCTGCGCCGAGTTGCCAGCGCCACCAGCGCAGCCGCACGGGTGTCACCCCGTGCTGACTCGCGACTCGCTCCACGCTGTGCCCTCGCCCCAGCTCGGCCACGCGTGCTTCCCAGAACGATCTCGATCGCCGCATGCGCGTGACTCTGCACGTGCCGTCGCGGCCTGCCTACCCGTCGACCCTCGGACAGTTAC
>JANOIR010000433.1:0-21882 GCA_031407765.1 Vicinamibacteraceae bacterium | reverse complement strand
GGCCGCGTGGGCGATCTTCCTGCTGTTCGGCGCACCACACGAGTGGCCGCAGCCTCCTCAGAGGAGCGACGGCTCGATCGATCTGATCCACGACCTGCCCGTCCTGGTGGCCGGTCGAGCCGTCGGCGTGTTCGGTGCCGTGAATGCCGCCGACAGGTTGCTGGGCTTGCTGGCGCATCCCGCGATTGGATTCGCGAGCCAGGTCGTGAGCCTGGCCACGGGCGACATCCTCGAGCACACCGTGGCGCAGTCGCACGTCGTGGCGGGCATCGCCGCAGTCCTATCCTGCGCGTGGTGGCTGGCGTTCGGGAATGCCGCGTCGGCCCTCCGCCGCCGTCGCCGGGAGCGGCGCGCCGTGGTCCCGATCACGACGGCGTGACGGGACCCGCAGCCGTCGCATTCAGGCCCGGGCTTCGAAGACCAGGTTGAACGGCGACTGCACGGCGCGGCGGAAGGTCGTGAAGCCGGCGCCCTGGACGACGTTCCGGAGCCGCGCTTCGCCAGCCTGGGCGCCGAGCGCGAGCCCGACTTCCTGCGCCAGCGAGCACGGCGTGCAGATCAGCGTCGACGCCGCGTAGTAGGCGCGGCCGACGGGGTTCAGGTTCTCCTCGATCCGATCGCCGGCGAACGGCTCGACGATCATCCAGCTGCCGCCGGGCGCCAGCGCCGACAGCACGTGGCGCGCCGCGCCGGTCGGATCGCCCATGTCGTGCAGCGCGTCGAAGACGGTGACGAGGTCATAGCCGGTGCCGGGGAAGTCCTTGGCTCCGGCGACCTCGAACCGGCAGCGGTCCGCGATGCCGGCCTTGCGGGCGCGGGCGTTGGCGGCATCGATCGACTCCGGGTGCGAATCGAAGCCGACGAAGCGCGACGCCGGGTAGGCCTGCGCCATGATGATCGTCGAGGCGCCGTGGCCGCAGCCGATGTCGGCGACGCGGGCGCCGGCCCGGAGCCGGGCCTCCATCCCGTCGAGCGCCGGAATCCACGCCTGGATCAGGTTGCCGAGATACGACGAGCGGAAAAACCGTTCGACGCCGTGGAAGACGCCGTGATCGTGCTCGTGCCAGCCGACGCCCTTGCCGGTGCGGAACGCCTCGGTGAGCTTGTCGACGATCCGGCCGGCCGCGACGGCGGTCTGGAAGGCGCCGACGACGAACGCAGGGCCATCCTCGTCGGCGAACGCCATGGCCTGCTCGGGGGTCAGCGAGTAGCGGCCCGATTCGGCGTGGTAGGTCACGTAGCCCGACGCGGCCTGTGCGTTCAGCCATTCGCGGACGTAGCGCTCGGCGGTCCCGGTCTGCGAGGCAAGGGCCGCGGATGTGAGCGGGCCGGCCTTGGCGAGCGTGCGGAACAGGCCCAGGCGGTCGCCGATCACGACGAGCGGGGCGATGTCGGCGCCGCCGAAGTCGACGATGGCACGGCCGAGGAGCTCGTGCAGCTTCTGTTCGTCGATGACGGGGGTAGCGGCGTGGGCGGAAGCGGCGAGGGTGGCAGTCTGCATAGCGGCTTGGAGGTTGGGAGTTGGGAGTGCCTGGGAAGTTGGGAGTTGGGAGTTGGGAGTTACTGGAGGTTGCGTGACGGCCAGTCTGCAGGCACCATCGATGCCGGAACTTTGCCGGACGGCGCAGCCTCTTGCCCGATCGGCCACGCGGTACGGTCGCTTGCGCGATCGGCCGCGGCACTTGCCCGATCGACCAGAACACGCCGACCAGAGCCCGTCGACCAGACACCATGGACGCCCTGTCCGAACTCCTGCGCGCGGTGAAGCTCTCCGGCGCGATGTTCTACGTCGCCGAGTGCTCGAAGCCGTGGCGCGTGATCTCGCCGCCGGCGGCGACGCTCGGGCGCTATCTGGCGCCGGACGCGAGCCACGTCATCGAGTTCCATCTCGTGGCGCAGGGCACCGGCTACATCCGCGTCGGCGCCGAGACGACGCCGTTCGCCGCCGGCGACCTGGTGATGGTGCCGCACGGTGACGAGCACGAGATGGGCAACGGCACCGGGCCGCTCCACCACGCTGAACCCGGCATCGGCACGCTGCTCTCGGGCGGCCTTCTCTGCTCCCGGTTCGGCGGCGGCGGCGAGGAGACGCGGCTGGTCTGCGGCTACCTGGCCTGCGACGCCGGCCTGATTCGTCCCGTGCTGGCCGGGCTGCCGCGAGTGGTCCGCGTGCATCTGCGCAACGACCGCGCCGGCGAGTGGCTGGAGCAGTCGATCCTGCACGGCGTCGAGCGGGCGCAGGCGGCCGCGCCCGGCAGCGGCGTGATCCTCGCCAAGCTTGCCGAGGTGCTGTTCACCGAGGCGCTGCAGCGCTACGTGATGCAGCTGCCGACGGGACGAACCGGCTGGCTGGCCGGCGCCAGCGATGCGACGGTCGGCCGCAGTCTGGCCGCCTTGCACCATCGGCCCGCGCATCCATGGACGCTCGACGAGCTCGCGGAGGAAGCCGGCGTGTCGCGGTCGGCGCTCACCGAGCGCTTCGCCCGGTATCTCGGCGAGAGCCCGATGGCGTATCTCACCGACTGGCGGCTCGAGCTCGGCGCCGAGGCGCTGCGCACGTCGAGCCGCAGCGTGCTGCAGGTGGCGTCCGAGGTCGGCTACGAATCGGAAGCGGCGTTCAACCGCGCTTTCAAGCGCAAGTTCGGCAGCCCGCCGGCGCAGTATCGTCGCAACGCGCGCGAGCAGCGGCGAATCGAGCCGCCGGCCCGCCAGGCCTCAGCGGTCTGACGCGCGCGGCAACGCTTCGGCGTAAGCCTCGGGCGTGTAGCCGACGAGGATCCGCTCGCGGCCGGCGCTGTCGATGGCGAGCACCGGCCGCTTGATCATCGACGGCTTCGCGACCATCAGATCGAGCGCCTTCGCTTCGCCGAGGTCGCGCGTTTCGGCCTGCGGCAACTTGCGGAACGTCGTGCCGGCGCGGTTGCACAGCCGCTCCCAGCCGACCTCGCCGGCCCAGCGCGCCAGTTGCGTCCGGGTGATGCCGGCTGCCGCGTAGTCGTGGAACGTGTAGGCGACGCCGCAGGCATCGAGCCAGGCCCGCGCCTTCTTCATCGTGTCGCAGTTCCTGATGCCGTAGATGGTGACCGTCACGCTCGAATGATCTACCAGCGGATCCTCACGCCAGGATACTGGCCCATTCGCTCGTCCGACGTGATCAGGACGGCATCCGTTGCGCGAGCGAGCGCCACGATGGCGCGATCGAACGGGTCGCGATGAAGGTTCGGCAGCGCGGCAGCGGCGCACGCCAGTTCGGCATCGAGGTGAACTTCCCGAAGCTCGTAGTGTTCGAGAAGGTCCGCGAACCAGCGCTCCGGCGGACCGCTCAGCTGGAGTTTGCCAGCAGCCACCTTGATGGCAATTTCCCAGGCAGTCACCGAAGACACGCACGCCTGGTCGGCCCGGCGGATCTCGCTCACCGCATGGGTCGACAGGTCTCCGGCGGCCAGCGCGAGGAGGGCGCAGGTATCGAGTACGACCTTCATTTGGCGTCTTCCGGCCACTCGTCTTCCGTGAGCGGCTCGGTCGGGTCGTATCCCGGCGCGAACGTCACCTTGAACCGGGGATCGGGAGTCAGATCACGCACCTTCCGCCGGGCGGGCCGCCGCCGGATCTCGGCGACCTCGACGCCGTCGCGGCACAGGACCACGGTCTCGTTGCGTTCCTCCACCGCCCGCACGAGCTCGGACAGGCGGGACTTGGCCTCGTGCATGTTGACCCGCACCATGTTAGCTAGTTTAGCTAACGTCGGGCGGCCGGACAAGCCCCGGAGGCGGCCGGCCTATAGCTGCTCGGCCAGCGCCTGGGCCGATGACTTCCTCGCCGGCGCCCGCGGACCTTCGTCGACGATCAGCTGACCGCAGGCGGCGCGGATGTCCCGGCCGCGGCTCTTGCGCACCGAGACGGTCAGCCCCTTGTCCGCGAGGATTTTCGCGAAGGCATCGACGCGCGAATCCTCCGGCCGCTCGAATGGGATCCCCGGCGCGGCGTTCAGCGGCAGCAGGTTGATCTTGCCCTTGATGCCGTCGAGCAGCTTCACCAGCCGCCGGGCGTCCTCCGGGGTGTCGTTGACGCCCTTGAGCAGCACGTACTCGAACGTGATTCGGCTGCGCCGCGTCACCGGGAAGCGCTTGCAGGCCTCGATCAAGGCCTCGAGATCGTACTTGCGGTTGACCGGGACCAGCGCATCGCGCTGCTCCTCGTGCGAAGCGTGCAGCGAGATCGCGAGGTTGGGCATGAACGGCTCGCGGCCCAGCTTTTCGATGCCCGGCACCAGGCCGACCGTGGAGAGGGTGATGCGTCGCGCCGGCACGGCCAGGCCAGCGTCGCTGCCGACGATGCGCAACGCGGCCATCGTCGCGTCGTAGTTGTGCAGCGGCTCGCCCATCCCCATGACCACGATGTTGAAGGCGCGGTCGGGGGCGGCGAGGCCCAGGTCGTGGGCGAGCACCCGCACCTGGCCGGCAATTTCGCCAGCGGTCAGGTGTCGCGTCAGCCCCATCTTGCCGGTCAGGCAGAAGGCGCAGGCCATCGCGCAGCCGACCTGCGTCGAGATGCAGAACGTCTGCGCCGGGGTGTCCGGGATGTAGACGCTCTCGATCCGGGTGCCGTCGGCCAGCTCGAAGAGGTACTTGGTCGTGCCGTCCGTGGAGACGTCCTTGCGCGCGAGCTTCGGCGTCGCCACCGTCCACACCGCGGCGAGGCTGGCCCGTAGGGCCTTCGGGAGGTCCGACATCGCCGCGAAGTCGGTGACGCCGCGGCGGTGGATCCAGGCGAAGATCTGCTTGGCGTGGTAGCGCGGTGCGCCCAGCTCGACGAGGCGCGCTTCCAGCTCGGCCAGCTCGAGGCCGCCGATGTCGAGCGGAGGAGCCTGCGTGGCGGCGGGCGTCATGGCTAACTCCCAAGCGCGCAAGCGCTTAGGCAATCTTCGATGGTAGCACGCCCCGCCGCCGGCGGAGCGTTATATCATTGCGGTTTCAATGATCCGACGCGAGCTGCACCCTACCGGCCTCCGCCTCGTCACCGAGGCGATGCCGCACGTGCGGTCCGTCTCGATCGGCGTTTGGCTCACCCGCGGTTCCCGCCACGAGAGCGATGCCCGCAGCGGCATCGCCCACTTCGTCGAGCACATGCTCTTCAAGGGGACGGAGAACCGGTCGGCCGAGGACATCGCCCAGGAGATCGACTCGATCGGCGGGCACCTCGACGCCTTCACCTCGAAGGAATACGCCGGCTACTACATCAAGGTCCTCGACGAGCACCTGCCCACGGCCGTCGACCTTCTCTCCGACATCGTCCGCCGACCGCGCTTCGCGCCCGACGACATCGAGAAGGAGAAGAAGGTGATCCTCGAGGAGATCAAGATGGTCGAGGACACCCCCGACGATCTGGTCCACGAGATCCTCACCGAGAACTATTGGCGCGGGCATCCGCTCGGGCGCCCGATTCTCGGCGTGCCGGCAACGGTGGAGGCCCTCTCCGAGAAGGCGCTCACCAGCTATTTCGCCGAGACCTACGTGGCGTCGAACTTCATCGTCGCGGCCGCCGGCAATCTCGACCACGATCGGCTGTCGGCACTGATCGGGGAGGCGTTCGGCGGGGTCCGCAAGACCGGGCCGTCGGCCAACGGCGCCGGCCCGTCCGACCGCGGCGGCGTCGAGATCCGCGAGAAGGATCTCGAGCAGAGCCACATTGCGCTGGCCACGCCCGCCTTCCCGCACGGCCATGACGACCGCTTCGCCAGCTACGTCTTGAACACCGTGTTCGGCGGCTCGATGAGCTCGCGCCTGTTCCAGAACATCCGCGAGAAGCGGGGCCTGGCCTATGCCGTGTTCAGCGGCCTGACCGCCTATCGCGACGCCGGCATGTCGACCGTCTATGCCGGCTGCGCCGCCGAGAGCGTCGGCGAGGTGATCGACCTCGTCGTCGAAGAAATGCGGGCGATGAAGCGCGAGCCGATCACTGGAGCGGAGCTGCGCCGCTCCAAGGATCACCTGAAGGGCAGCCTGATGCTCAGCCTGGAGAGCACCTCCAGCCGGATGACGCACCTGGCCCGCCAGGACATCTACGGTGATCGCCACGACACGCTGGACGAGACCCTCGCCCGGATCGAGGCGGTCACCGCGGACGACGTGCAGCGCGCCGCCGCGCACCTGTTCTCGAACGGCTCGCTCGGGGTCACCGTGCTCGGGCCGGACACCGAGGGCTTGTCGCTGCCCTCAGATCGACTGGATCTCGCGTGATCGCCCGCTATACCTCGCCCGAAATGGGTCGCATCTGGAGCGACCACCGCCGCTTCGAGACCTGGCTCGAGGTCGAGACCGTCGCCGCCGAAGTGATGGCCGAGGCCGGCCTGGTGCCGCGCGAGGCGGCGCGGGACATCCGCGCCACCGGCAACTTCGACGTCGCCCGCATCGACGAGATCGAGAAGACCACCCAGCACGATCTGATCGCCTTCACGACCAACGTCGCCGAATACGTCGGGCCGAGCGCGCGCTGGCTGCACTTCGGGCTGACCTCGTCCGACGTGGTCGACACCGCGCTGGCGCTGCAGATGGTCGAGGCGACCGACCAGATCCTTGCCCGCCTCGACGCGCTGCTGCCGATCGTCCGCCGCCGCGCCGAGGAGCACCGGCACACGGTGATGATGGGCCGGACCCACGGCGTCCACGCCGAGCCGATGACGTTCGGCCTGAAGCTGGCCACGTGGTACTCGCAGCTGCAGCGCGACGTCGTCCGCTTGCGGCGGGCCCGGACGACCATTGGCGTCGGCTTGATTTCTGGCGCGGTCGGCACCTTCGCGCACCTGGATCCGTCGATCGAAGCCGCCGTCTGCGCCCGGCTCGGGCTCGAGCCGGCGCCGGTGTCGTCGCAGATCATCCATCGCGACCGCCACGCCGAGCTGCTCACGACATTGGCGATCTGCGCCGCCTCGCTCGAGACGTTCGCGCTCGAAATCCGCGGCCTGCAGAAGACCGAGATCGGCGAGGTCGAGGAGCCGTTCGCCAAGGGCCAGAAGGGCTCGTCGGCGATGCCGCACAAGCGCAATCCGGTCGGCTGCGAGCAGATCGTCGGCCTGGCCCGCCTGGTGCGGGCCAACGCGATGGCAGCGCTCGAGAACATCGCGCTGTGGCACGAACGCGACATCTCGCACTCGTCGGTCGAGCGCGTCATCCTGCCCGACAGCTTCGCCGCGCTCGATCACATGCTGCGGCGCTTCACGCGCATCGCCGACGGCATGGTCGTCTACCCGGATCGCATGCGCGAGAACATGAACCGCTCGCGCGGCGTGGTGTTCTCGGGCACGATCCTGCTGGAGCTGGCGCGGCGCGGCCTGCCGCGCGAGCGTGCCTACGAGCTGGTGCAGCGCAACGCGATGCGCGCTTTCCACGAGCAGACCGACTTCCAGGCGCTGCTGCTGGCCGACGCGGACGTCACCGCGTTGCTGTCGCCGGCCGACATCGCCGCCGCGTTCGACCTCCGCGTGCAGCTGCGCAACGTCGGCGCCGTCATGGATCGCGTGTTCGCCGAAGTGGCCGTGCCGGCCGCCGTCTAGTCGTGAGTTCGGAACGATCGATGCCACAGACCTACAAAGCCCGAGTCTTCGTGACCCTCAAGCCGTCGGTGTTCGATCCGCAGGGCCACGTGATCGTCGAATCGCTGCACAGCATGGGCTACGCCAGCGTCGGCGAGGTGCGGCAAGGGAAGTACTTCGAGCTCGACGTGGAAGCCGATTCGGCCGACGCTGCCCGGGCGATGGTCAGCGAAGTGTCGAACCGGCTCCTCGCCAACCCGGTCATCGAAAGCTACAGGGTGGACGTGGCCTGATGAAGTTCGCCATCGTCGTCTTCCCGGGATCGAACTGCGATCACGACGCCTACCACGCCACGACCGCGGTGATTGGGCAGCAGGCGGAGCTGATCTGGCACAAGGAGACGGATCTGCGCGGCGCCGACGCCGTCATCCTGCCCGGCGGGTTCGCCCACGGCGACTACCTGCGGACCGGGGCAATCGCCCGCTTCTCGCCGGTCATGGCCAGCGTGCAGGCCTTTGCCGAGGCGGGCGGCCCTGTCGTGGGCTTCTGCAACGGCTTCCAGATCCTGCTCGAGGCCGGGCTGCTCGAGGGCGCGATGCTGCGCAACCGGTCGCTCCAGTACCGCTGCGAGCACGTTCACGTCCGCGTCGAGAACAACGACACGCCGTGGACCTCGCTGTGCGCCCCTGGGCTGGTGATGCGCATCCCGATCGCGCACGGCGAGGGCAACTATTTCGCCGAGCCCGAGGTCATCGATCGCCTCGAGAAGAACGGCCAGGTGATCTTCCGCTACGTCACCGCCGCCGGCGACACCACCGACGCCGCCAACCCGAACGGCTCGCTCCACAACATCGCCGGCATCTGCAACGCCCGGCGCAACGTCGTCGCGCTGATGCCGCACCCCGAGCGGGCCTGTGAGCCGATCCTCGGCAGCGGCGATGGCAAGGTCGTGCTCGACTCGGTCGTTGCCTCGCTGCGCACCGGCGTCCCGGTGGTGGCCGGCCGATGAGCCCGGCTGGCCGGGCCGCGTCGCCGGCCACTGTCGGCCGGATCCTGGTGGTCTCGGCGATCGTCATGTTCGCGCTGTCGGCTGCCCTCTGGAACGACGCGCTGCCGTTCCTGGGGGTGAGCGCCGACGCGCGGCCCCTCATCGCCGCGGCGCTCCTCGCCGGCGGCCTCCTCGATCTGGGCCTGGCCATCGTCATGATGCGCCGCGCCCGCTGACGCCTGACACGACGTACCCGACACGATGGCCTTCGACGCCGCTACTCTCGATCGACACGGTCTCACCGCCGGCGAATACGACCGCATCCGGCAGTTGCTCGGCCGCGACCCGAACCTGACCGAGCTCGGCATGTTCTCGGTGATGTGGTCGGAGCACTGCATCTACAAGAGCTCGCGCGTGCACCTGAAGACGCTGCCGACCACCGGCCCGCGCGTCGTGCAGGGACCGGGTGAGAACGCCGGTGCGGTCGACATCGGCGACGGCCTGGCCGCGGTCTTCAAGATCGAGTCGCACAACCACCCGTCGTTCATCGAGCCCTACCAAGGCGCGGCGACCGGCGTGGGCGGCATCATCCGCGACATCTTCACGATGGGGGCGCGGCCGATCGCGCTGCTCAACGCGCTGCGCTTCGGGCCGATCGACAATCCGCAGACGCGGCGCATCGTCGCCGGGATCGTCTCCGGCATCGGCGGCTACGGCAACGCCATCGGCATCCCGACCATCGGCGGCGAGGTCTTCTTCGACGAGACCTACGCGCTGAACCCGCTGGTCAACGCGCTCTGCCTCGGCATCGCGCGCATCGACGACATCATCAAGGGCCGGGCCGAAGGCGTCGGCAACCCCGTGTATTACGTTGGCGCCAAGACCGGGCGCGACGGCATCCACGGCGCGACGATGGCGTCGGCGGAGTTCGACGAGGCGTCGGCGGAGAAGCGACCGGCGGTCCAGGTCGGCGATCCGTTCATGGAGAAGCTGCTCCTCGAGGCCTGCCTCGAGGTCATGAAGAGCGACGCGCTGGTCGGCATCCAGGACATGGGCGCCGCCGGCCTCACCTGCTCGACCTGCGAGATGGCTGCTCGTGCCGGCACCGGCATCGACTTCGACGTCACGCTGGTGCCGCGGCGCGAGACCGGCATGACGCCGTACGAGACGCTGCTGTCCGAGTCGCAGGAGCGCATGCTGCTGGTCGTCAAGCAGGGCCGCGAGGCCGAGGTCGAGCGCGTGTTCGAGCGCTACGACCTCCACGCGGTCAAGATCGGCACAGTGACCGGCGATGGGCTGGTGCGCGTCCGCGACGCGGGCACCGTGGTGGCTGAGATTCCCGGGCCGGCGCTGACGGACGAGGCGCCGCTCTACCACCGGCCGATGCGGCGTCCCGACGATCTGGACGCGCTGCGCGCGCTCGATCGCGCCAGCTTGAAGCCGCTGCCGTCGCTGCGCGACGCGGCGCTGGCGCTGCTGTCCTCGCCGACGGTCGCCAGCAAGCGCTGGATCTTCCGCCAGTACGACTCGATGGTACGGACCAACACGCTGGTGCCGGCCGGCTACGGTACGCCGGTCGTCCGCGTCAAGGAGTCAGGCAAGGCGCTGGCGATCTCGACCGACGCCAACGGCCGCTTCGTGCTGCTCGATCCGAAACAGGGGGCGATGCTCGCCGTCGCCGAGGCGGCGCGCAACGTGGCGTGCGCTGGCGCGATCCCGATTGGGGTGACCAACAACCTGAACTTCGGCAACCCCGAGCGGCCCGAGATCATGTGGCAGCTCGGCCAGGCCGTCGAAGGCATCGGCGAGGCCTGTCGTGCCTTCGAGATTCCGGTCACCGGCGGCAACGTCAGCTTGTACAATGAGACCGACGGGCGCGCCATTCTGCCGACGCCCTGTCATCGGCGTCGTCGGGCTCCTCGACGACGTCTCGGCCGTCGTGGATCGCCGCTTCCGCGGCGAAGGGCGCACCGTGATCCTGATGGGTGAGCAGCGCGGCGAGCTCGGTGGCGGCGAATACCTCAAGACCGTGCACGGCCTGGTGCGTGGCGTGCCGCCGCGCGTCGATCTCGCGCGCGAGCGCGCCGTGCAGCAGCTCTTCCCCGCGCTCGTCGCCGAGCGGCTCATCGAATCGGCCCACGACGTGTCGGACGGCGGTCTCGCCGTGACGCTCGCCGAGTGCTGCTTCGACACCGACGGCATCGGCGTCATCGTCGACCTGCCGGCGGCCACCGGCGAGGCCTGGGCCGGCGCCGCGGCCGGCGCGGCGGCCGACGAACAAACGCTGTTCGGGGAATCGGCGCCGATCATCGTGGTCTCGACTGCCGCGGCGCAGGCCGACGCGGTCATCGCCCGCGCTGTCGCGGCGGGCCTCCCCGCCCGCGCCATCGGCCGCACCGGCGGCACCCAGATCCGCATCGGGATCGACGGGCGCGAGGCGCTCGTGCTCACCGTCGCCGAGGCCGAGACGGCCTGGGGCACCGCGATCGAGGCGCGGATGACGTCGCGTCGGGCCGGAGCGGCGTAACCCGCGTCGGGAGTCGGCAGCAGCAATCGACACAATGGACAAATTCCGCGACGAGTGTGGCGTCTTCGGCATCTTCGGGCATCCCGAAGCGGCCAATCTCACCTACCTCGGCCTCTATGCGCTGCAACATCGTGGACAGGAGAGCGCGGGCATCGCCTGCGCCGACGGCACCCGTGTCCTGCTGTCGCGCGCCATGGGCGTGGTCGCCGACTCCTTCGATCAAGCCAAGCTCGCCGCCCTGGTCGGCGACATCGCCATCGGCCACGTCCGCTACTCGACGGCCGGATCGAGCCGGATCGAGAACGCGCAGCCGATGCTGATCGAGTGCGCGCACGGCCAGTTCGGCATCGGCCACAACGGCAACCTCGTGAACGCCAGCGAGCTGCGCGACGAGCTGGTGCGCCAGGGCGCCATCTTCCAGTCGACCTCGGACACCGAGGTCATCGTCCACCTCTACGCGCGGTCGAAGGCGATGTCGGTCGAAGGCGCGGTGGTCGAGGCGCTGGCCGATGTCCGCGGCGCCTATTCGCTGGCGATGATCACGAAGGATCAGCTGATCGCCGCGCGCGATCCGCACGGCTTCCGGCCGCTCGTCCTGGGCCGGCTGGGCGAGGCCGTCATCGTCTGCTCCGAGACCTGCGCGCTCGACCTGATCGGGGCGACCTACGTCCGTGACGTCGAGCCGGGCGAGATCCTCGTGATCTCGAAGCAGGGCGTGAAGTCGGTCAAGCCGTTTCCGCCGCAGCCGCTGGCGCACTGCGTCTTCGAGCACGTCTACTTTGCGCGGCCCGACAGCTACGTGTTCGGGCGCAGCGTCAACGAAGTGCGCACCGAGTTCGGACGGCAGCTGGCGCGCGAGGCTCCGGTCGACGCCGACGTCGTCGTGCCGATCCCCGACTCCGGCGTGTGCGCCTCGGTCGGCTTCTCGGAGCAATCCGACACGCCGCTGCGCTTCGGCCTGATCCGGAACCACTACATCGGGCGCACCTTCATCGAGCCGCAGCAGTCGATCCGCCACTTCGGCGTCAAGATCAAGCTGAACGCCGTGCGCAGCATCCTCGAAGGCAAGCGCGTCGTGCTCGTCGACGATTCGATCGTGCGCGGCACGACGAGCCGCAAGATCGTGAAGCTAATCAAGGCGGCGGGGGCCAAGGAAGTGCACATGCGGATCAGCTGTCCGCCGACGATCTCGCCGTGCTTCTACGGCGTCGATACGCCGCGGCGCTCCGAGCTGATTGCCGCGACGCACACGATCGAGGAGATCCAGACCTACCTCGGCGCCGACAGCCTCGCCTATCTGAGCCTGCCCGGCATGCTCGGCGGCGTCGCGCCGAGCCAGCGCTCGTACTGCACCTCGTGCTACACCGGCACCTACCCCGTCGAGTTCCCGCGCGATTCGCACTCGTACCAGCAGCTCGCGCTCAAGCTGGACAAGGTCGGCTAGCGGTGCGTTCGCGTTGGTTCGCTAGGCCCGGCGTGATCGCCAGCCTGACGCTGGTCACGGCGGCGAGCGCGTTGGCGCAGGTGGCGCCCAAGCCCCAGCCAGTTCCCGCCCCGGTTGTCGCTCCTCCCATCAACGCTCCCGCCGCCGCCGTGCCCCCGGCCGCGGCATCGGCGTCGCCGGCGCCGAAGACCCTCGCCGCCGCGATCGAAGACCTGGGCAAGCTCGATTACGCCGTGCGCACGGCGGCCTCGGCGATGGTGCGGCGCGCGCCGGCCGAGCAGGCCGTGCCGATGCTGATCACCGCGATTACCAGCCACGGCGACGGCTACGTCCGCTTTCGCGCGCTCGTGCTCCTCGCCGGCATCGGCGATCCGCGCACCCGCGACGTGATGATCCCGGCGATCGACGACGTCAACGATCGGCTGCGTGAGGTGGCGTATGCCTGGCTGGAGTGGAACGCCGAGCCCGCGCTGGCCCCCAAGCTGATTGCCAAGCTCGACACCGAGGTCTCCGAGTTCGTGCGGCCGTCGCTGGTCCGCGCTCTGGCCGCGCTCGACAGCGATGCCACTGTGCGGGCCGCCCTCCTCAAGGACGTCGGCCGCGGTGAGAACGTCTTCCGCAGCGCCGTGATCGAGGCGCTCGGCCTCCACAAGGCGACCTACGCCGTGCCGGCGCTCGCCGCCGTGGCCGCACTCGACGGCCCGCTCCAGGACGACGCCGTGATCGCGCTGGCGCGGATCGGCGGGGCCAGGAGCCTCGAGGTCGTGATCGCGCAGCAGGCCAAGGCGCCGCGGGCGCGGCAGCCGTCGGTCGCCGCCGCCATCTGCCTGTTGGGCCGCAACTGCGAGTCGCACGAGCGCTTCCTGGCCGAGACCCTGACGTTCACGACCCGCAACATGGGCCACCAGGATCTGGCGCGCTCGGCCGCCGAGGGGCTCGGTGTGCTGGCCCGCAGCGGCCGCGCCACCGCATGGGACACCCTGGTGGCCATCGGTGATCCGTCGGTAGATCCGGTGCGGGCGCCGATCGCGCTCGCTGTCGGCCGCGCCGCGGCCGGCGATCCGGCCGGGCTCCTCGGTGCCATGGAGCGCGCCTCCGATCCGAAGTCGGCGCTGTTGCTCCTGCGCGACGGCTTCGACATGCTCTCGGAGGATCTCGCCGAGGAGCGCTTCTACGCGCGCATCCGTGCCCTCTACTGGCAGGCGCCGGAGGGTTCGCCGGCGCGCACCCGGATCCAGCGGGTGATGACGACACTGGATTTCTGATCGCGGGCTCGGACATTACATGGACTATCAGTCGAGCGGCGTCGACATCGACGCCGGCAATGAAGTCGTGCGCCGCATCCGGTCGCTCGCCAAGGGCACCTTCACGCCCGGGGTGCTGTCGGAGATCGGCAGCTTCGGCGGCCTGTTCAGCCTGGCGTCGCTCGGCGCGCCCGATGCCGTGCTCGTCGCCAGCGCCGACGGCGTCGGCACCAAGCTGAAGGTCGCCTTCGACAGCGGCATCCACGACACGGTCGGCGAGGACCTCGTCAACCACTGCGTCAACGACATCCTCGTCCAGGGCGCCGAGCCGCTGTTCTTCCTCGACTACCTCGCGACGGGGCGGCTGTCGCCGGACGTCGCCGTGGCCATCGTCGGCGGCATGGCGCGGGCCTGTCGGGCCAACGGCTGTGCGCTGCTCGGCGGCGAGACGGCGGAGATGCCGGGCTTCTACCAGCCGGGCGAGTACGACCTCGCCGGCTTCATCGTCGGCGCCGTCCGCCGCGACCGCATGATCGACGGCAAGGGGATCGCGCCCGGCGACGTGATCGTCGCCCTGCCCTCGAGCGGGCTGCACACCAACGGCTACTCGCTGGCCCGCAAGATCGTCTTCGAGCACCTGCGGCTGACCGTGTCGTCGCTGGTGCCGGAGCTGGGGACAACCGCCGGCGCCGCCCTTCTGGCGCCACACCGCTCCTATCTGCCGGTGATTCGCCCGCTGCTCGGGACCGGTCTGCTGAAGGGGCTGGCGCACATCACCGGCGGCGGCGTCACCGACAACCTGCCGCGGGTGCTGCCCGAGGGCACGGCGGCGGAGTTCGAGCGCCGCGGCTGGCCGGTGCCGCCGCTGTTCGCCTGGCTCGTCGCCGCCGGCAGCGTGCCGCGCGAGGATGCCTGGCGCACGTTCAACATGGGCCTCGGTCTGCTCGCCGTCGTCGCGCCTGCCGATGTCGATCGCCTGCTCGCCGGCCTGCGCGACGCTGGCGAGACCGGCGCCACCATCGTCGGCCGCATCGTGGCCGGCGATCGCACCGTCCGCTACGTCGACTGATCCCGTGGCCGCGCTGCGCCGTCTCGGCATCCTGATCTCGGGTCGCGGCAGCAACCTGCTGGCAATCGGCGAGGCGATCGCCGCCCGACGGCTCGACGCCACGATCGCCATCGTCATCTCGAGTCGTGGCGGTGCGCCAGGGTTGGAGCGCGCGGCCGCCGCCGGCATTCCGACCGCGGTCATCTCGCCGAAGGATCACGCCTCGCGCGAGGCCTGCGATCGCGCCATCGTCGCGCTGCTGCGCGAGCACGACGTCGAGCTGGTCTGCCTGGCCGGCTATATGCGTTTGATCACGCCGGCCTTCGTCGAGGCCTTCCCGAACGCCATCCTGAACGTGCATCCCTCGCTGCTGCCCGCCTTTCCGGGCCTCGACGCGCAGCACCAGGCGTGGGCGCACGGCGTGCGGATCAGCGGCGCGACGGTGCACTTCGTCACCGCGGAGCTCGACGCCGGGCCGATCGTCCTGCAGGTGGCGGTGCCGGTCGAGGACGGCGACACGGCCGACACGCTGGCGGCGCGAATCCTCGTCGAGGAGCACCGGATCTATCCGGCGGCGATCGCCAGGGTGCTGGCCGGCGGCTGGCGCATCGTGGGTCGGCGCGTCATCGCCGACTGAGCCTGAGCCGCTGTGCGGCTCGGCCTTTCGCGTCGTTTAACGCGGGCAGGGGGGACTCATGCCACAGGTGTCGTTTCGCTGCGGCCTGGCGCTGGCGCTAGGCCTGGTCTCGCTCTCCATTCCAAGCGCCGCGACCGCCCAGGTGCAGCGCCTCAGCATCTCGACAGCCGGTGTTCAGGCCGACGCCGTCAGCGACCAGCCGGCGATCGATCACCGCGGCCGCTTCGTCGCCTTCCGCTCGGCGGCCACCAACCTGGTGGCGAGTGACACGAACGGCGCCAGCGACGTGTTCGTGCGCGATCGTGACACGGACGCCGACGGCGTGTTCGACGAGGCGGGCGCGGTTGCGACGACCCGCGTAAGCGTGGTGACCGGTGGCGGGCAGGCGAACGGCGGCAGCGAGCAGCCGGCGCTCGGAGCCGACGGCCGCTACGTCGTATTCGTCTCCGCGGCCACCAACCTCGTGACCGCGCCGGACACGGTCACCGGCCCCATCGTCGCCACCCAGATCTACCGTCACGATCGACAGACCGGCGAAACGCGCCTGGTGAGCCGGGGCGTCACCCAGGCGGCGGCCGATGGCGAGTGCCTGGCGCCGGCGGTCAGCCGCGATGGTCGCTACGTGGTCTTCACGTCGCTGGCGACGAACCTCGTCGCGGCGGATCCGGGGACCGGGGGCGGCGTCTACCTGCGCGACCTCGAGACGGGCGCCATCAACCGCCTCACCGAACCGCTGACGCGAGGCCCAGGACCGACGCCGCCGGGCTCGTTCGCCTTCCACGCGGGCACGGCGTGGATCGACGCCCTCGGGACCCGCGTCGCGTACACGGTCGTGAAGCACACTTCCTACCGGACGTTCTTCAGCATCAGCGGTGACATCCGGTTCTACGACATCGCGACGGGCGCGACCCGCGCCGGCGTGGCCGTCGGGCACACGCCGCATCTGCTCGAAGACGGGCGGGCGCTCGGCTATCTCGACGCGACGACCGGCGGCCCGTTCTCGACGTTCTATGGCGAAGGCGGGTGGCTCGACCTCGAGACGGCCGCGACGGCGAAAGTGACCCACAACTCGCAACTGGCGCCCAAGGCCATCACCTGGAGCGGAGACGGGCGCTATGCCGCCTACCTCACGCGTGATCCAAACCAGCCGGGTCCGGGCGTCGACCCAGACCCGAGGCCGTTCGAACCCTTCCTGTTCGCCAGGAGCCTCGACGCCTCTTGGCTGTTGCCGGCCGGTACGACGCTCGGTCCCCTCGACGGCGCCGGGCGCTTCATCGTCTTCTCGTCCATCGCGAACGCGCTGGTCGGCGGCGACAGCAACGGCGCGGCGGACATCTTCGCGATCGATCTGCCCGCGCTGTTCGATGCCGACGTGGACGGTCTCGACGATCGCTGGGAGGCCACCGTCGGCCTCAGCATCAGCGCCGCCACTGGCGACGATGGCCCGGCCGGTGATCCCGACGGCGACGGCGTGAACAACGCCGACGAGCTGAGCCGCGGGACGCATCCGCGCGGCAGCGTCGCGCGATTCCTCGCCGAGGGCGCGACCGGGACGTTCTTCGGCACCGACATCGCCCTCGCCAATCCGGGGACGGCCGCGGCGAGCGCCGTGGTACGGTTCGCGACCGACTCCGGCCAGCAACGCTGGAAGTACCTGCGCGTGCCCGCGGGCGCGAGCCGTGTGGTCGATGCCGAAGCGATCGAGGGACTGGAAGCTGCCGCGTTCGCGACCGTCGTCGAGTCCGACCTGCCGATCGTGGTCGACCGGCGCGTCACGTGGGGCGCGGGCCGCTACGGCGCGCACGGCGAGACGAGTCTGCCGTCGCCGCAGCCGTCCTGGTACTTCGCCGAAGGCGCCACCGGCGGGCCGTTCGACCTCTTCTACCTGCTGCAGAATCCCGGTGACACGCCGATCAGCGTCGACGTGACCTACCTGCGACCCGCCGGCGATCCCCCGATCGTCCGCACCTACATGCTGCCGCCGCGAAGCCGGACGACCATCCACGTCGACGACGTCGACGCGGCGCTTGCGGCGACCGATGTATCGGCGTCGATTGCGGCCGCTCAGCCGATCATCGCCGAACGGGCGATGTACGTCAGCGACGCCACGCTGTTCCGCGGCGGGCACGCCAGCGCCGGCATCCCGACGCTGGCGCCGACCTGGTTCTTCGCCGAAGGTGCGACCGGTGGGTTCTTCGATCTCTTCCTGTTGCTGGCCAATCCCGGTGCCGACCCGGTGACCGTCAGCGTCGACTACTTGACCGACGGCGACACGGTCCGTACGAAGGTGTACACCGTCGCCGGGCGGAGCCGGCGCACGGTATGGGTCGACGACGAGTCGTTCGGCGGCGATGGCCGGGCGCTGGCCAACGTCGCGGTGTCGATGCGCGTCGCCGCCTCGGCGCCGATCGCCGCCGAGCGCTCGATGTGGTGGCCGGGCACGGGCAGCTGGCAGGAGGGGCACGCGACAGCCGGCGCCCTCGGCACGGCGACGCGTTGGGCATTCGCCGACGGCGGCGTGAACTTCTCGCCGACCGTCCGTACCTTCATCCTGATCGCCAACCCGGGAGCGGTCGACGCGTCGGTGCGGGTGACCCTGCTGCCCGATGAGACCACGATCGGCCCCATGGTCGACACCGTGACCGTGCCGGCAGGCAGTCGCTTCACGTTCGACGTCCTCGCCCGGGTGACGGCCACCGGCGATCCCCGGCAGGAACACCGCTTCGGAGCGCTCGTAGAGAGCGTCGGAGCCACTCCGGCGCCGATCGTCGTCGAGCGCGCGACCTACTGGGATGTCGGCGGCGTGGTGTGGGAAGCCGGGATGGGAGCGCTTGCCGTACCCCTACCGTAAGGCCGGCCCGCCAACGAGCGGCAACTGCGCGACGGGCACGTAGGTCGGCCCATTCGCCGACGCCACGCTCTCGAACAGCGTGACGGCGTCGACGCGGGCGCGACCCGACGGGGCCGGCGTCCGCGCCGCGGCGGCGCGCAGCATGCCGCCGAGCCCGGGCTGGGGGTCGCGGCGGACGCGTGCGATCGTCACGTGCGGGGAGAACGCGCCGTGGCGATCCGGCTGCCCCACGCCGACCACGCGCGGCGCGATCCAGGCGTGCAGGCGGGCGATCGCCTCGTTGCCCGCGCTGAGTCGCAGCCACAGGACCCGCGGGCGGCCTGCCGGCGGGAACGTGCCGCCGGCGCCGAGCTCCACGTGGAAGGGAGCTTCAGGCACGGCGTCGCCGAGCACGCTCGGCAGCGCGGCCACGGCCGCGCGATCGAGTTCCCCGAAAAAGTGCAGCGTCACGTGGATGCGCGGCGCCGGTACGCACGACAGCGCGGTCGCCTGGTCTGAACCGATCGCGCCGCGACGGCACGTCCCCAATCGTGCGCCGCCTGTCCGAGCGCGGCGCGGAGGTCGACGGCGAGGAACATCCGCATCGCTGGCTCCTGCCCCGGCCGCTCACGGCAGCCACGAGCAATATACTGACCGCCGATGACCCTCGACGAGCAGCTGGCCTATCTGACCAAGGGATGCGTGGACGTCGTCCGCCGCGAGGATCTGCGCGGCAAGCTGGAGCGCGCCGCCAAGACGGGCACACCTCTGACGGTCAAGGTCGGCTTCGATCCGACCGCGCCCGACCTGCACCTGGGCCACACCGTCCTGATCCGGAAAATGAAGCACTTCCAGGATCTCGGCCACCGGGTGGTGTTCCTGATCGGCGATTTCACCGGCCTGATCGGCGATCCGACCGGCCGCTCCAAGACCCGGCCACCGCTGACCCGGGAGGCCATCGACGCCAACGCCGAGACCTACAAGCAGCAGGTCTTCAAGCTCCTCGACCCGGAGAAGACCGTGGTGGTCTTCAACAGTCACTGGCTCGGTCCGCTGACCAGTTTCGAGTGGGTCCGCCTGCTGGCCCGCTACAACGTCGCGCAGATGCTCGAGCGTCGCGAGTTCCGGCAGCGCTACGACGCCGGTCAGCCGATTGCGCTGCACGAGTTCCTCTACCCGATGTCGCAGGGCTACGACTCGGTAGTGCTGAAGGCCGACGTGGAGATGGGCGGCACCGACCAGCTGTTCAACCTGAACGTCGGGCGCGACATCATGCCCTCGTTCGATTTGCCGCCGCAGGTCCTGCTGACCGTACCGCTGCTCGTGGGCCTCGACGGCCACGAGAAGATGTCGAAGAGTCTGGGCAACTACGTCGGCGTCACCGAGTCGCCGGGCGTGATGTTCGGCAAGCTCATGTCGATCTCGGACGAGCTGATGTGGACCTACTACGAGCTGCTGACCGACAAGACGTCGGTCGAGATCAGCGCCCTCAAGGCGGAGGTTGAGCGCGGCGCCGTTCACCCTCGCCAGGCCAAGGTCGACCTGGCCAAGCTGATCATCACGGATTTCCATTCCGCCGACGCGGCAGCCGGCGCGGAGGCCGAATTCGACCGTATTTTCGTGCAGAAAGAGGCGCCGGACGCGGTGCGCGAAGTCCTCGTCGTCGCCGGCGCGGCTCCCGAAGGCGATGCGTCGACGACCGTATACGGCGCCGACAGCCTGAACCGCATCCTGTTGAAGTGCGGCCTCGCCGAATCGGGCAGCGAGGCGACCCGGAAGATCAAGCAGGGCGGGGTGAAGATCGACGGCGTCCGCGTTGCCGACTTCGGCTGGAAGGTACCCGGGCCAGGCGAATACCTCGTTCAGGTCGGGGCACGGCAGTTCGTCAAGCTGGTCGCTTCCTAGCCCTCCCTAACGCAGAGCTGGACCGATCGAATCCTTGACTCGGGCCGACGCCTTGCTAGTATGGGCGCTTCCGTACGCCCGTAAAAGGAGCTGGTCTCTATGCGAAGCATCTCGATCCGATTCGCGCATCTCGCCGCATGCGCGGCGTTCGTCGCCGCTGGCGCGCCGCTGGCCGCCGACCATCACGCCATGACCCTGAAGGGCGAGGTCGTCGACTCGGCCTGCTACACGAAGGACAAGGGCAACGTCGGCGACAAGCACAAGGACTGTGGCCTCACCTGTGCCAAGAAGGGCAGCAAGCTGGCCTTCGTGACGCCGGACGGCCAGGTCTACACCATCGTTGGCGCCTACACCGAGAACAAGAACGCCAAGCTGATCGACCTCTTCGCGATGCCGGTCGAGGCGACTGGTGAAGTCTCGGACAAGGACGGCGCGAAGGAGCTGAAGATCACGGCCCTGAAGAAGGTCTCGTAGCAGCGACCTGCGGTGTGCTCCGGACGTGGGCGTACTTCGCGTAACCCACGGCAGAGCAGGCACATAAGGGGTGCGGTGTGCCGCCGGGCTGGGTTCTTCTCAGCCCGGCCCAAGCCGCGCGCCAGCCGGCTTGACCAAGTGACGAGCCAGCGTCCAAAATTTTTCGCAATTCCCTGTTGACACGACTGACACAGGGCCGTATATTCGTCAGGCTCGCCGCAAGGTGACGGGCGCGCAAGGGCAGCCGAACGGCGGCCCACGTCGAACGCAGACGGCGCGCATCCCGACCTTCAAGTCCGAGAAACCGCCAGGCTCTGTGCCGCAAGTGGGCATGGCTGGCGACGCGACGCCCGCCCGGGGTCACAAGCTCCAGGGTGCGGATATCGCGATGCACGACGGACGGCGCGCGGGCGGCTCGAAATTCGTGGGTGGGGCTGAAATTAAGGCTTGACACACGGCTGACGGGTTGGTAAGTTTGAAAGGTTCGCCTTTCGGAGGCTGCGAGGCCGATGGAGGGTGGGCAAGCAAGCCGGTTCTTTGAAAACTAGATAGAACGTGACAGCAAGCCCGTCGAGTATCAGCGGGTGGCGGTCGGGTTCGATGGCTTCGCGCCTGCAAGCTCTTGTTCTGTAAGAGCGGGCGGTGCGGGGTGGTCGGCCATGGCCAGTCATCCAACTTGACAACAAAGCCTGGTGCGTTCGCTCCTCAATCCATCGATGGGGCGTTCGTATCGGGGACAACGCAAGAGCCATTACAGGCCTTGTGTTAGTGCTGTCCGATCGCGATGGGGCTCGCCTTCCTCGGAAGGAGGGGTTCGGTCGCGTGAGGCAAACCATCTAACATGAGAGTTTGATCCTGGCTCAGAATCAACGCTGGCGGCGTGCCTAACACATGCAAGTCGAACGCGGTTACCCCGCAAGGGGTGACTGAGTGGCAAACGGGTGAGTAACGCGTGGGTGACCTACCTTCGAGTGGGGGATAACGTTTCGAAAGGAACGCTAATACCGCATGACATCCTGCCTTTGGACAGGCGGAGATCAAAGCCGGGGATCGCAAGACCTGGCGCTTGGAGAGGGGCCCGCGTCCGATTAGCTAGTTGGTGGGGTAACGGCTCACCAAGGCGACGATCGGTAGCCGGCCTGAGAGGGCGGACGGCCACACTGGGACTGAGACACGGCCCAGACTCCTACGGGAGGCAGCAGTGGGGAATTGTTCGCAATGGGCGCAAGCCTGACGACGCAACGCCGCGTGGAG